>CAMLRE010000084.1 GCA_946482355.1 uncultured Bdellovibrio sp. | reverse complement strand
GTTACTAGAGGCAAAAAACCAGATTGTGAAGCAACAAGAACTGTTAGTTTTAAATTCAAAGATGTCTTCGTTAGGTGAAATGGCAACTGGCATTGCCCATGAAATCAATACACCGCTGGCCGTGATCGCTCTTCGGGTGGCCTTGCTTAAAGAAGCCTGCAACGCCGAAAACTTTGCGGTATCAGGACGCAAAGTTGTAATTGATGCTTGCGCGATCATTGAAAGAACAACTCATCGCATAGCTAAAATTATCACAGGCCTTCGCGCTTTTGCCCGGGATGGAATTTCTGATCCGTTCCAGCCGGCCGACATACAGTCTATTATCGACGACACCCTTGATCTTTGCGGAGAACGATTTCGCAGTAGCGGAGTTGATCTGCAGGTCAAAATGCCTGAAAGTAAATTATTTCTTTCTTGCCGAGCAACGCAGATTTCACAAGTGCTTTTAAATTTATTAAGTAATTCATTTGATGCCATCGAAGAGCTTTCTCAGAAATGGATCAAAATCGAAGTTTTAGATCTAAACGATGAAATCGAATTAAGTGTCACTGATAGCGGTCATGGAATTGCTCCAGCGATTCGCTCCAAGTTAGCTCAGCCATTTTTTACCACAAAAGACGTGGGTAAAGGCACAGGGCTTGGTCTTAGTATTTCACGTGGTATAGTGATGGATCACGGCGGCCGTTTATTCTTAGATGAACAGAGTGAGAACACGCGTTTTGTGATCGTGCTTCCAAAAAATCCTCAAAAACAGTCAGCAAAATAAATTATTCGCTTTGCGTTGTTCTTGCGACGTAAGAAAAATATAAAGCTATCGAAGCAGGTAATAAAAAGCCTGCAAATTTAAAATTAATAAAAGCAAAAGCTCCAACAATAGCACCTGCAGTGAATGAAGCGACTGTTCCCATGCGTAATTTATTTGAACGGCGCTCTTTTTGTTTTTGTTCAGGATTTTTCGCCGTGATTTCTGCGCGCACTAATCCTAATCCTAAATCAGTGGTTAGCCCTGTTAAGTGAGTCGTACGAACCGTAGCACCTGATGACATTGTGATCGCACCGTTTTGTAAACCGCAAGCCATGCAAAGAATGGCTGATAATAGATAATCATTTTTAAGATCGGTATTGGCTCCGAATTCACCAAAAAATCCAAAAAAACCACCCAAGGCAACAACTAATAAAAGAAAAGCCACGATTTGCATAACCGGGGCATATTTCTGCCCGTGGCGATAATGGGCGAACTGTTTTTCAG
This sequence comes from uncultured Bdellovibrio sp., assembly GCA_946482355.1. The sequence continues at coordinate 6,650 of CAMLRE010000084.1, read as the reverse complement.
TTAAATAAGCTGAAAACATCACGCCTCCCATAAAAGCTATGGGAATAACTAAGGTCATCACAAAACCGTACCAATCCATTTGTTCTAAAGAAATTCCAGCTAAAGTGGCGTAGCCTGTAACATGCGAAACAAAACGGTGGCTGGCCAGAAATCCGCCGGTATTAATGCTTCCGGCTAAAAAGCTAAGAATAAACCAATCGATGTAAGTTTTGCGGCTGACCTGATCATCTAATTTGTGCTGGAACATACAAAACATTATATGGCACTTCTTTTGAAATGCCACAGAGTTTTTAAACAAAACTGTCCAATGGGGGGCAACATGGGTCGTAAGATTTTAATCGGGGCGTTAGCTTTAGTTTTTTTAGCCACAGGGTGTGGTCCAATTAAAAACAAAAAAGAAGAAAAACCAGAAGAAGTTGTTACAGCCGGCTTCAACTCTGGATTAAGTGGGGCGATTTACTTTGATAACAAAGAAAGCTACCAGCGTCTTGATATGCATAGCGGGCAAAGCGAAAACTTTTTAGCCAGCGGCCCGAAAATGACTTCGGCCTCAATTGGGGGAGATCGCTTCGTGACTGTCAAACGTTCAAGAAGCTATCCAGAAATCTTAATCATGGGTAGAAACAAAGAACCCGTAACTCGTATTGCGATACCTGAAAATCCAGATGGCACGCCCAAACTTTCACGTAACGGAGACCTTGTTTTAATCGGCGGAATCGCCGGTGATACAAAAATTTATAATTTAAACGGCCAGGTGGTTACGAACTTACGTACAAATGTTTCAAGTTACGACTGGCTACCAGATGGCCGCGTGATCTTTTCACGTTTTGGTACGATCTATATTATGGATGCCGATTTTAAAACTTTTAAAGTTTACCGCCAAATGACGGGAGCGGTAAGTTCATTGGCGGTAAGTCCAGATGGCGCAAACTTAGCTTTTGGAATGAAAACAGGATCTGGGTCACATATTTGGATTTTAAATCTATCTTCAGAAACACTTCGTCAAGTGACCACATCAAACAGTGCTGAACATTTTCCGGCTTGGTCACCGAGTGCGACACATTTAGTTGTGGCTAAAGGTAAACTGGCGGCGGTCGATCTGATTGATAATGACAAAAAAACAAAACCACAGGGTTGTCTTGAATTATGGGTTGTAAATGCTCATTCAAGCACGATCAGCGATTTAACTTCAGAAGATTTAGCCAACACTTTTCTGGTAAAACAAAGTGTTGACGGTAAATCTTCTGAAACGTGCGCAACGTCTGCGCCGCTGTGGTTATCTCAGTAATTAAATAAATACGCAGGCGATTCCAAAACCAATAAAAAGTACACTGGCAATACGGTGTACCCATTTCATTGGAATACGGTCTGTAAACCATTTACCGAAGAACACGACCGGGGCATTGGCTAATAACATTCCCAATGTCGTTCCGAAAGTAACCGCTGTAGTTGAAGCGTATCTAGCGCCTAAGGCTACAGTGGCCAATTGGGTTTTATCTCCCATTTCGGCCATGAAAAAAGCAACTAGGGTCGTTACAAAGGCGCCCCATTTATAGTTTTCATTTAAGCCTTCATCTTTATCAGGAATTAAAATCCACAAACCAAAGCCAATGAAGGTAGCGGCTAAAATCATTCGTAAAGTCGTCGGTGAAAAATATTGTGTGATGTAAACGCCAACGTAACTTGCTAAATAGTGATTGGCTAAAGTGGCGACAAAAATACCAAGTAAGATGGGCCATGGTTTTTTAAAGCGAGCTGCTAGAACTAAAGCTAATAGTTGGGTTTTGTCTCCCATTTCGCTGATAAAAACTAAAATTGTTGAGTTAATGATTGCTTCCACTTTTTTCCTCACTTGTTTTTTTGCCGTGAAGTTTGAAGCCTTTAACGAGAGTAAAAGACATAAGACGACACGGGCGTTAATTAACACCTATGTCAGTCTCGTCGAGTAAGTTAAACTGTACTGCAGTTTTTTCTTACCAACTGTGCCGGGGGTTATACCCAGTATGTCGACACAGTTCTTATTTTTTAAAATAAGTGACTACTCCCTAACAGCACCTAAGTTATTGTAAGTTAAATGAAAACGCAAGAATTTGCTGTTAACACGGATTTTGTTTAGATGAAGTCCCGCTTGTACTACCTATAAAGTTATTTACAATCGTAAATCATGAGTCAGTTTCGTCGCGGTTTTAAAGGTATGCTTCCCATTGCTCCAGGAATTATTCCCTTCGGTGCGGTTATGGGAACAGTCAGTGCTGATGCGCAGATGAGTTTCTTTCAAACGGTGACAATGAATCTTTTTGTATTTGCCGGAGCTTCGCAAATTGCAGCGGTAGAACTTATGAAATACCAAGCGGCGATTTGGGTTGTGGTTGCAACGGGTTTAATTATAAACCTGCGTTTTTTACTTTATAGCGCCGCTTTATCTCCGGTTGTTCAACAAGAGCCATTTTTGAAAAAGTTATTTAGTGCCTTTTGTGTGACCGATCAGAGTTACGCTGTGATGTCTGCTGAGCAAGACAAGTTTCGCTCAAATCATGAAGCTATTGAATTTTACATTGGCTCTTGTGTGTGTATGTTAATCGTGTGGCATTCATCGGTGATGGCCGGATATGTTTTTGGAAACTTCGCACCGAAATCAATTTCTTTAGATTATGCAATTCCACTTAGCTTTGTGGCTTTATTAATGCCGACTTTAAAAAACTATAAATATATTGTCGTTGCGATTTTTTCTTCGGTTGTTTCTTTGTTATTAAATAATCTTCCGTACCGTACTGGTTTAATGGCCACGGCCCTTTTGGGTATCGGGCTTGCGTATCTTCTTACGCGTAAAAAAGGTAAGGCATGATTCCTCAAAGCTATTACTGGGTAAATGTTTTTTTACTGGCCGTTGGAACTTTAGTGATTCGTGGGTCTATTATTGCCTTATCAGCGAAAGTTAAAATTTCTGATCGCTTAAAAGAGTTATTTACCTTTATTCCGGCAGCTATTTTACCAGCCTTTGTGGCGCCAGCTGTGTTTTTTCATAAAGGGTCAGTTGAGTGGATGATGGGTAAAGAGCGTGCGGCTGTTTTAGTTTTAGCGACAATTCTTTGTGCGGTAACGCGTTCAACGTTAGCCACAATTGCTTTTGGCTTAGTGGCGCTATTTCTTTTTACGAACTTTTGATTTTTTCTTTGCAGGTTTTTCTTTAGATTTAGTTTTGGCTTTAGCCTTATCACGAAGTTCTTTGGCAAAGCTTTGGGCTTCTTTTTTTAAATCTTCGCTAATCGCATTCCATTCTTTATTTTCTAAAGCTCCGATAATGGCGTAAGCAAAAAGCGAATGGTTATGTTTGGGATTAACTTCAACTAACTTAGCAAAAGTTTTCTTCCAGCCTAAAGAAATAAACTGCGCAGGCGTTTTAATCTTAGCCTGAAGAAAGATTTTTTCTGTGGCTGGTCCAAAGTTTTTAAAATCCTGAATCGTTTTTAACTTATCCATTTTCTCAGCTAACGATTCATCGCGAAACATGCGCGGTTTACGCATATCTTCAGCAGAAACTTTTTCAATTTTTTCTATTTTTATTTTTTTAACTTTGCCGGTCGCTTTTTGATCGGCTTTTTTCTTACGATCGGGGATCGTACCCCATAAAGTTTGTGGGCGCGCTAACTCGCGCACAACTTTTTTAGCGTGGTCTTCAAAATTTTCATCGTTTAACGAAAGATAAAGCCATTTGGGTAAAACAGAATGATTTACTAAAAACGGAAATTGCGAAAGAAGCTTTTCATGATGTTCTTTTTCTGCGGGAAACATACAGCCGTCCCATTTTTCAGAGCCACCCTCAAAAAGCACCAGCTTTAAAAAAGGGCCGTCATAATAGGCAAATCCGCCGAACATAGCGCGGCGGTTAAAGCTTTCCGGAAGCAAATCTTCAATCCATTGTAATTCATCAAGGGCTTTGGCCATGCCGACATTCATAGCGAAAAATTCTCTTTTACTCAAAAAGAATTCGGGTCTAGAGTTAGATTATTCGCTTAAAAAGGAGTCATGTAATGACTAAAGGGTTTATTTCTTTGTTATCTGCTTTTTTCTTACTTGCTGTGGGCTGTTCGTCTTTACCGCAGAAAGAAGTGTTTTCAGAAAACGCCAAAGGATCTGTAACAAACCCTAAAGAAGTGATGTTTATTCACGGCATGTTCATGACGTCAGATAATTGGACAGAATGGCAAAAGTATTTCACATTACATGGTTATAAAACATCAGCTCCGGCATGGCCTCTACATGATAAGCCAGTGGCTGAAATGCGTGATAAGAAAAACTTTGATGCATTAGCCGAACTTTCTTTAGAAGATGTTTTAAATCACTACCGAGCTATTTTACGCGAGAAAAAAGTAAAGCCTATTTTAATCGGCCATTCTATGGGTGGGTTAGTGGCGCAAATTTTATTAAGTGAAAACCTAGCTTCAGCGGCGGTTGTGCTTGATTCAGCGCCGCCACGTTGGACATTCGTTATGAGCTGGTCTTTCACACGCACAAACTGGCCGATTTTAAATCCGTTTAGTTCAAGCCCTATTGTGCAAGATCAAGATAGTTTTAATTACGCATTTTGTAATGCCCAGTCTGAATCTGAACAAAAAAGAATTTTTGAAACTTACGCGGTTCCTGAATCAAAAAGTGTAGGGCGCGGTCCTTTAACTAAGGTGGGTTCGTTAAATTATGACAATGCTCGTGGACCATTATTGTTAGTAGCCGGCAGTGAAGATCATATTATTCCGGCCAAATTAACTTACGCTAACTTTCAAAAATATGACGATACTCCGGGCTATACAGAGTTCTACTTAAGCAAAGGTCGCGATCACTGTTTAATGGTAGCACGTGGTTGGGAAGAATTGGCCGAAACATCTCGTCAATGGTTAGAAACACAGCTGGTGAAATAATGAAAGCAGACGTTGTTCAATATAAATTTGAATCTGAAGTGGGCGACATTTACCTTGAAGCTTCAGCTACAGGACTTCGCAGTTGTTTAACCGAAAAACAAAAATCGCCGCTGGTTAAGTCATTAGATGAAGCGGGTGAAGCGAAAAAATATTTAGCGCAAGCTGAAGCAGAAATTCGTGAATACTTAGCCGGAAAAAGAAAAAAGTTTTCAGTCAAACTTGAAATCGTGGGCACACCTTTTCAAAAACAAGTTTGGGATCAGTTGCAACAAATTCCATTTGGTAAATCTGTGTCTTATAAAGAATTAGCTGAAAATATTCAAAATCCAAAAGCGGTGCGTGCGGTGGGAACAGCGAATGGCCGTAATAATTTTTGTATTATTATTCCGTGTCACCGGGTGATTGCTGCCGATGGAACTTTAGGCGGATACTCGGGTGGTTTGCCGTTCAAGCGCCATTTGTTGAATTTAGAAAACATCGCTTTTAAGGGATGATCCGATGCAGGCGTCCTTTAGGCCAGCCTGCTTTTAATATTAAAGTCATTTATTCTGTCTAGATTTGATATTTTGGGCCCTGTTCAAGACCTAGGACCCGTTTAATAAAACACTCAAAATCACGATAATTAGTGCATGATCGTTTCACTTTGGATAACCATCGGACTTGTGATTGCAGCTGCGCTCGTTTCAACACTGGGTGCTTATTTCTCTATTATCGGGATCGGCGCTTTATTTAGCGGTGCACTCGTTGCCGTGTGTATGATGGCCGGATCTTTAGAGTTTGCTAAGTTCATTTTAGCAGCCTATCTTCACCAAACTTGGAAAAATATTAACGTCGCTTTTAAAATTTACATGACGTTCGCGGTTATTACTTTATCGGCGATCACGTCAATCGGTGTGTTCGGATTTTTATCTGATGCCTACCAATCAGCTTCTACGGTGTTAGAAGGTGAGACCATCAAATTAGAGAACTTAAAAAAACAACAGGAAATGATTACAACAGAAATTGAACGTTTGAACTACTCTGTTGAAGAAATTCCTGAGGAACGTATCGGAAAAAGGCTAGCAGCACGTCAAGCGATTGAGCCTCGTATTTTAGAATTAAATAAAAAATATGCCGATAACGAAACAACGATCACGAATTCAAACTTAAATATCTTAGAAGTGAAGAAAAAAGTAGGACCATTAATCTACATTTCTCGTAACTTTAATATTCCGATTGATAAAGTGGTTCAGTATTTAATCTTAATTTTCGTATCGGTTTTTGACCCGTTAGCGATCTGTTTAGTTATTGCTGCGACTTACTCGATTGAAACTCGTAAGAATAAACACTTAGTAAAACACATGCAGCAAATGCAAGAAGCTGAATTAGAAGCTAAACTTGCGGTAGCTCGTGCAGCAGCAGCTAAACAAATTGAAGAGGCAGCAGCGGTTGCCGCACAAACAACAGCGACTGTTGAAGCAGCGGCACAAGAAAATGTACAGCAAGTCGTTAATGAAGTGGTGACTGAACAAAAAGAAACAGCTGCAGTTGAAGCTGAACATTCAAAAGTCGTAGAAGATCAGGTTAAAGCCGAAGTAGCAGCTGAAACTAAAGCTGAAGAACCAGTAAACCCTGAAAATCAACCAACAGATGACGATGTGATCGTTCAAATGAACTTTAAAGACGAACCTACTGAAGATAAAGCAACTAAAGACGAATCCTCAAAAGTGGTTTAATGTATGATCATTGTTACCA
>CAMLRE010000083.1 GCA_946482355.1 uncultured Bdellovibrio sp. | reverse complement strand
AGATGTATTTCCAGAAATATTGATGAAGTAGTTTACATCTTCGTTTTTCAACATTTCACCGTCAGAGTTGAAGCGGTCTTTGTCATACTTTAAGTACTTCGCACCACCACTTAGACCAAATCCGCCGAAGTTAGCACCGATACCGGCCTCGCCCACAATCGCATTATTAATTTCTTTACTTGTCCAACGATAACCCGGGCCTAAGAAAAAGTTGAAGCTTCCGCTTTGGCCTAATTTAGTTCTTAAAACTAAACGTAAAGTCGAATCTAAGCCTGTGATCGTTTCGATTTTATCACCGGTTCTTTGAAAACCCGAGTTACGCCAAGTTAACCAGTCAGTGAAATTTAAATTCACCCCTAAGTGAACTTCTTGATACGTAACTCCGTTGTTATTACCGGTAGATCCCCCGATGTCACCAGTGATCAGCGGGGTCTCTTTAGCAAAAGATGTTGAAGCTACTACGATACTACTTAAAAGAAATAGAATTGTTCTCATAATCTATTTTTACCACAGAATCAGACTTAATATCACCAGCAATCATTTTTTTCGCCAATGGATTTAAGACCTCTGTCTGGATAACTCTTTTAAGCGGTCTGGCCCCAAAAACAGGATCAAAACCTTTCTCACCTAGATACACTATTGCTTTATCAGTGAATTCAGCTTTAATACTTTTTTGCGCTAAACGATCAATCACTTGTTGTAATTGAATTTTCACAATGCCGTTTAAGTTTTCTTGGCTTAACGGTTTGAATTCAATCACATCATCCACACGGTTTAAAAATTCCGGACGGAAGAAAGATTTAAGCGCTTGTTGAATCGCTTCACTGCCTTGGCTGGCTCCTAAGTTTGAAGTCATAACAATCACTGTATTTTTAAAATCTACAGTGCGGCCCTGACCATCCGTTAAACGGCCTTCATCTAATAACTGAAGTAAAACGTTAAACACATCTGGATGCGCTTTTTCGATTTCATCTAGTAAAATCACAGCATACGGTTTACGACGAACCACTTCAGTTAACTGACCGCCTTCTTCGTAACCCACATAACCCGGAGGAGCACCGATCAAACGAGACACAGAATGTTTTTCCATGTACTCAGACATATCAATGCGCACAACCGCAGTTGGATCATCGAATAAGAAATCAGCTAAAGCTTTAACCGTTTCTGTTTTACCAACGCCCGTTGGACCAACAAAAATAAATGTACCAATCGGACGATTCGGGTCAGCGATTTCAGCACGAGAACGTCTTACAGCATCGGCAATCACTTCTAAAGCTTTATCTTGGCCGACAACTTTTTTCTTTAAAGCGTCTTCCATATGTAAAAGTTTTTGCGTTTCGCTTTCTAACATGCGGCTTACTGGAATATGTGTCCATTTAGAAACCACATCTGCGATATCTTCCGCATCGACTTTTTCTTTTAATAAAGATCCATCTTTAGTTTTAAGTTTGCTTTCTAAATCTTGCAGAGTTTTTTCAAGCTCTGGAAGTTTTCCGTATTTTAACTGCGCCGCTTTTTCATACTGCGCATCACGTTCGGCACGGCTGATATCGTTTTTAATTTGTTCGATATCTGATTTTAATAGTTTAACTTTATCAATCTGACCGCGTTCAAAATTCCACTTTTCACGTAACGACTGCGACTTCACCTGAAGTTCATTTAACTCAGCAGTAATCTTGTCTTTACGTTCTAAAGATTGTTTATCGGTATCTTTTTTTAACGCTTCTAATTCGATTTTATAATTTAAAATCTGGCGTTCGATCTGATCCACTTCTTCAGGAACAGATCTGTTTTCAATACCCAGTTTACTTGCCGCTTCGTCAACTAAGTCGATCGCTTTATCTGGTAAAAAACGATTCGTGATATAACGGTGCGAAAGTTTCGCGGCCGCTACAATCGCGCCATCAGTAATCTGTACACCGTGATGCACTTCATACTTTTCTTTTAAACCACGTAAGATCGTGATTGTTTCATCAACTGTTGGCTCATCAACTAACACTGTTTGGAAACGACGCTCTAACGCCGCGTCTTTTTCAATGTACTGACGGTATTCATCTAAAGTCGTAGCCCCAATACAACGTAATTCACCACGTGAAAGCGCAGGCTTTAATAATTGCCCCGCATCCATGGCGCCATCACCTTTACCAGCACCCACTAATGTGTGTAACTCGTCGATAAATAAAATAATTTCGCCACTTGAGGCGGTTACTTCTTTGATCACCGCTTTTAAACGGTCTTCAAATTCACCGCGGTATTTTGCACCGGCGATTAAAGCGCCCATATCAAGAGCCATCAATTTTTTACCTAACAGGTGATCAGGCACATCTTTTTTAATAATACGTAAAGCCATACCTTCAGCGATGGCTGTTTTACCAACGCCGGGCTCACCGATTAACACGGGATTATTTTTTGTACGACGTGAAAGAACTTGGATCACACGACGAATTTCTTCGTCACGGCCTACCACCGGATCAAGTTTTCCTTCAGCAGCTAAAGCTGTTAAATCACGCGCGTATTTTTTTAAAACTTCGTATTGGTTTTCTGGTTCATCTGTAGTTACACGTTGATTACCGCGAACTTTTTTAAGCGCTTCAACAAACGCCGCTTTTTTAACGCCGGCTGTTTCTAAAAGTTTTTTAATGTTTGTATCGTCGAGTTTAAATAACGCTAAAAAGAAATGCTCTGTTGAAATAAGCTCATCTTGCATTTCAACCATTTCGGCTTCGGCGTATTTAAATAGTTTTTGCAAACGCGGGCTAGCGTAAGTGTTAGCTTGCGCTGACGACAATTGTGGAAACTGGCTGATCGCTTTGTTTAACGGTGTAATTAAAGACGCCGGTTGAATTTTAGCTTCTTGTAAAACACGGGGCACAACGCCATCGTCTTGCTCGACTAATTCTAAGATTAAATGTTCGGGTTCAACGGAAGAGTTCTTTTTGCTTTCTGCAAGTTTCGCTGCAGCCTGCATAGCCTCTTGGCTTCTTCTGGTCATTTTTTGAATTTCATTACTCACTTTTTACCTCTTGTTCCGTATGGTTAACCTTAGAGGGCTTAACCATACATTAAGGATGAGTTATAGATTGCATTTGTCAACCCGAGGTCCTATATAAAACCTATGTCGAAAGCCAATGGTAAAATCCCATTAAAACAGTCCTCAGCTCGCATTAGACCGTCTATGAAAAAAGACGTGATTCAAGCCCGTGACTTTAATGCTTATAAGATTCCATTTGCCTGCGAAGACTGCTCCCATTTCGCCTCAGAAACGACAACATGTACCTTAGGCTTTAATACGGCCAATCACTTGCGTGCGAATTCTCTTCACTCCTACGAGTTGAGCGGGAAAATTGCTCAATGCCGATTTCTTGAAATCGACTAAACTTAAAAAATCTTTCTATCAACGCGATACCACAACTGTGGCGCGCGAACTTTTAGGTAAACGTCTAGTTCATATCGTTAACGGCAAACGTCTTTCTGGAATTATTACAGAAACTGAAGCGTACTTAGGCATTAAAGACCGTGGTGCACACACGTTTGGAAATCGTCGCACGAAGCGCACCGAAACGATGTATTTACCAGGTGGGCATAGTTACGTGTACTTGATCTATGGCATTTACGATTGTTTAAATGTCGTCACCCAAAAACAAGATATTCCCGAAGCGGTGTTGATTCGCGCTCTTGAACCTAGCGAAGGGTTAACGACAATGGCGAAAGCACGTAAGCTTAAAAACTTTGATCCTGAAAATAAAAAACATCTCTGGAACTTAACCACAGGCCCCGGCAAATTAGCGCAAGCCATGAAAATCACGCGTGATCACAATTCACTTTTACTGACTGACGACACTCTTTTCATTGAAGATATCGGAGTGAAAATTAAAGATTCAGAAATCATTGCTTCTCCGCGCATCGGTATTGATTACGCTCAAGAAGCTAAGCACTGGGAATTACGCTTTACGATTAAAGATAATTTCTATATCTCTCGCAAACCTTAAGTAGCGCAGCTTTCCTGACGCTATACTTGACTAGACAATTGTTCCCACGACTGAAACTAAGGCTCGTCGAGTCCTAAGACTGACGTTTAGAAATCACTACTTTCAGAGGGAAAACTTCTCAGACAAACAACTTTTTTTTAACAAATTTCTATTCACTTGTCCTGTCAAGAATTCCGCGTAGTCAGTCGAAAAAATAGATAAGTAACAAACCCAGAGACTGGAAGTCTCTATGATCTTCGTCAATGTCAGCTACTGACAACGATTGAGATTCTCAAACCTTTTGAAAGGAGGCCTCAAGGATGAATTAAGGATGAACCAAAAATTGAAGGAATATTAAATAGGCACGCGCCAACCTCAACAGTCCATGTGGACGCTCAGGCGCAAAATGAATTGCTCGGACGCAGTTCTAACTTAAACAACTCACGGAAGGAAAAAACAATGAAACAATTTTTATAAAATATTAAACGGAGTTTTAAATGGGATTGAGAATTTCAACTAACGTAGCTGCTATCAACACGCAAAGAAACATGACGAACAGCCAAAGATTAATGCAGAACTCGTCAGCACAACTTGCCAGCGGATTTAGAATTAATAAAGCCGCAGACGATGCAGCAGGGTTAGCGATTTCCGAAACTATGCGCGGTCAAATTAGATCTGCGATTCAAGCAAAACGTAACGCAAACGATGCGATCTCTTTAGTGCAAACTGCAGAGGGCGGTCTTGGTGAGATTTCAAATATCTTAATTCGTTCACGCGAATTAGCGATCCAAGCGGCTTCTGACACTATTGGTGATAACGAACGTTCATTAATTCAGACTGAGATTTCTCAGTTAAAAGATGAAGTTCAACGTATCGCTAAATCAACACGCTGGAATTCGACGTCTTTATTAGACGGTTCTACGCCAACGTTTGATTTTCAGATTGGTATTTTCTCGACTGAGAGTGACCAAATTGCGTTTGATGCAACAAAAAACGTGGGCACATTAGATGCCTTGGGATTAACTGATATGGATTTTTCGAAAAAAGACAGCGCACGTTCATCGATCTCTGCGATCGAAACCGCGCAACAAAATGTAAATGCAATGAGAGCAAACTTAGGTGCCTTACAAAATCGTATGACTTCGACAGTAGATACTTTAGCTATCACTGAAGAAAACTTAGCTGCAGCCAACTCACGTATCCGTGACACTGACGTAGCTTCATCGACTTCTGATATGGCTCGTAACAATGTTCTTTTACAAGCTGGTACTGCAACATTAGCCCAAGCTAACCAATCAACACAGTTAGCATTGAAACTAATTGGCTAATATTGACGGACTAATATACAGCTGATTTCGAAAATTAATGGATTATGTCAACTTTGTTGACGAAAAAAAGCCGATCATCACGATCGGCTTTTTTTGTTCCAAAATCTCTAAAGCTACCTAGACCTTGGTCCGATAGTTTGCGGGCGAGGGATTTTATGAAACTAAAAATCACAACAACACTATTATTAGTAAGTTATTTAACTGCTTGTGGTGGCTCTGTTCCAGAAATGGCTTCTCTTCAAACCCCACAAGGCCAACAAGGTCAAAACACAGAAACTCCAGAAGAACCAACTCCCGTTTCTCCTAATATTGATTCAGTAGATATGAAAAGCCGCGTAGATGATTCATCTAATAAGTTAGGTATGGGTGCTAACGGTGCTTTAGCTTTTGATATCGATAAAACACGCGGTGAATTCGTCATTATGTTACCAATGCCACAAGGTGTGGTGTTCACCCCGTCTGGAACTTTCAATAAATATCCGGATATTTCATTTACTCCGATGTTTGATGGTACAGGTAAAATGAAAATGGCTGTTCGTGTTCCTATTAAGTATATCTTAAAAGGGATTACCACTGTTCCAGCGGGCCGTCTTCCGAACGGAGATTTATTACCAGCTATGCCGGCAGGCCAAAATGAATTACCGAGCTTAGCCTTAAGCTTTCCCTCTCAGAACAACACTAAAATTAACCTTTATATTGGGTTAAGTGCAGTGGGTTTATTTATGACATTGCCAGATAAAGCGGCACTTCCTTTACCGATTAACATCACAGTTCCGATCAAAAACAGCGATAAGAGCAGAACTTTTGGATATTTGACCTACGTCAACGCGAAAAATGGTCATCAACCCGGTCTTTTTATCTCGACTGTGGTACCGCCTGAGTTCGCCCGCATCCTTGAAGACCATTTCGGACTATAATTAACATCTAGTTCCAAGCACCTACCTCTTGCGTAGGTGTTTATTTTTCTCTAGTCTAATGAATGTTTTCGTTAACAAAAATGGAGAGTTCACATGGCTAAGAAAAAACCTGCTAAAAAAGCTAAACCTGTAAAAAAAGCTGCGAAAAAAGCAGCTCCTAAGAAAGCTAAAAAAGCTGCTAAACCAGCAAAGAAAGCTGCAAAAAAAGCGGCGCCGAAAAAGGCCGCTAAACCTGCTAAAAAAGCTGCGAAAAAAGTAACAGCTAAAAAAGCGGCTCCAAAAAAAGCAGCTAAACCTGCTGCTAAAAAAGCTAAGCCTGCAGCAAAACCAGCAGCTAAAAAAGTTGTTCCAGCTGTAGTTCCAACACAAACTTCATTTTCTGATATCGATTCTGAGTTCGACGACGAATTAGAGTTAGACTCTATGGTTGGCGATGATGAAGATGCTATGAGCGGCGCTGAGTCTTACGAAGAGGGCGAAGAGTCTGAAGAAGGCGAAGAAGGTTCTGATTTCGAAAATATGGAAGACGAATCTGCTGAAGAAGACATGGAAGAAGAAATGGAAGACGAAGATAACTTCGCTTCTAACGATGAAGAAGAAAACGACGATGACGACGAAGGTTACATCTAGTTTTTAAATTTAAATTCGAATTTGAATTTGAGTCAAAAAGCCCTCCCCAAGAGGGCTTTTTCTTTTTCTGGGGCATGATAGCACGTTCTTTACCAAAATCGCCCTGCACGCCAATTGCATCGTCTTATCCTTGATGGATAAGCTCTCATCGGAAGATGTAAAATATCTGCACCAACATCATATTCACCCCCTTATGGTTATCGAAGACGATGACGATATTCGTGAGCTTATGAAAGCTATGCTTGAAGCCGAAGGTTATCACTTAGTGACGGCCTCAAACGGCGCCGAAGGGTTTGCTCTGCTTTCGCAGATTCCTAAACCCTGCATGATTTTACTCGATATGATGATGCCGATTATGGATGGCTGGACATTTTCAGAAGAAGCGAAAAAAAATTCGCGCTATCAAAGTATTCCCCTGTTAGCTGTAACTGCTTTTGCCGAGCAAATTTCTTCAAAAGACCGCTTCTATGGCGTCTTAAAAAAACCAATCCGTATAGATCTTTTGTTAGATCTGGTTCGTCATCACTGCCCGAGTGAAAAGCTACAATGATGAATCCTGAAATAGACCAGCATTCAAAAAATAAAAGCGTAGAACAGGCTTTGCGTGAATCTGAATTAAAATGGCGTCAACTAGCTGAAACAGCTCCTGACATTATTATCAGTATCGGGCCCGACGGAAAAATTTTATTTATCAATCGCGTAATTTCAACGCTGACTAAAAATGAAGTTATTGGCAAAGACGCCACCAGTTTTGTTCCACCCGACCATGCCGCCACTTTAAAAAAAGCTTTAGAAAAAGTTTTTAAAGAAGGTGTTGCCACCGAATATGAAATTTTAGGCCGCACTAAAGATAATGGACCTATCTGGTATCATTCACGTATTGCGCCGGTCATTATTGATGGTCAGGTTGTCAGTGCTACTCTGGTCAGCCGCGATATTACTGAACGAAAAAAAATGGAAAACGAACTGCGCGAAGCCCGTGATTCGTTAGAAAAAAAAGTTTTAGAAAGAACCGCCGAAATTCAAAAAACTTTGTCGTTACTAGAAGCCACATTAG
>CAMLRE010000082.1 GCA_946482355.1 uncultured Bdellovibrio sp. | reverse complement strand
GTTTAGTTCTGATCAAAGCCCGGCGTTAACAATCGGTACGGTCGATGAGGTGATTAAAAAGACAATGCCGCTTTTAAAATCGATCACACGTACGTTTAATGTGTTTATTGATGTTAAAAGTGTGCCGGTGCGAATGAATGCCGGACATTTGCAGCAGATTATTTTTAATTTAGTTAAAAATTCTTGCCAGGCCATGCCAGCCAAAGGCTCGATAAAAATTTATGATATCGATACACCAAGCCACTATGATGTGATCTTTGAAGATAACGGAAGTGGTTTACCAGAAAGTATTAAAACCCATCTGTTCCAGCCATTTGCCACAACTAAACAAAGCGGTGAAGGCACAGGTTTAGGTTTATACATTTCAAAAAGCTTAGTTAAGCGTATGCACGCTGATCTTTTGCATGATGCCAATTACAAAAATGGCACGCGATTTATTTTAAGGTTCTTTAAATGAAATTATTAATTTGTGACGATGAAGATTTAATTCGTAAATCATTGGCCCGGGCTTTTCGTGCTCAAGGCCATGAAGTGATTGAAGCCGAAAACGGCGCCGTAGCTTTAGAGTTACTAAAAACAAACGACATTGATTTGTTAGTGCTTGATTTATTAATGCCTGAAAAAAACGGTTTTGATGTATTAGCTGAAATGAGCGTGGTTAAACCCGTGATCATCATTTCAGCCTTTTCAGGCCAACAGCAGGGGCACTTTCACGCTGAAGATTATCCTCAGGTGGTTGGTTTTATTAAAAAACCTTTTGACCACCTAAGCGTTGTGATACAAGAAATGACCAGTATTTATGAGAATTATATCAGGAAAGTATAAAGGCAGAAATTTAGTCAGCTTTAAGGCCGACCACATCCGACCGACCATGGATCGAGTCAAGGAAACTCTATTCAATAAATGGATGGGCTATGTGGACGAATCTAAAGCGTTGGATCTGTTTGCAGGAACCGGAAATCTAGGCCTAGAGGCCCTTTCACGTGGCGCCAAGCATGTTACTTTTGTGGAAAAAAATCCTAAATCTGTGGATATTATTCGTAAAAATATCGAGCTTTTAAAGGTCGATAAAAGCGAACATATGGTCATTCAAAAGGACGTATTTTCGTTTATAAAGTCTTATCAGGGCGAAGGCTTCGATATAATCTTTATTGACCCTCCTTTTACAGAAAAGCTGGCTGATGACGTGATGACGGCGTTGGCAAGTAGCCAATGTTTTCATCAAAATACCGTGATCGCCATTGAAGCCATTAAGCAGGAAAAGATCGGTACCGAGTACGGCGATTTGATATGCTATGACAAACAAGATTATGGCGACAAAAGTCTTTCCCTGTTCTCTAAAAAAGACTAATCTTCATTCATACTTTTAGGACGACCGATAGGTCGGCCCTTTAGAATAAGGTCAGCCGGAGGCTGATCAAAAATGGAGCGTTAGCGATGTCGCAAATTGCCGTTTATCCGGGAAGTTTTGATCCTATTACATCAGGCCATGTGGATATTATCCATCGTCTGTCTGATATGTTCGGCGAAGTGATCGTCTTGGTTGCCCAGTCGGGTGATAAAACTTATATGTTCAGCGCTGAAGAGCGTGCTGAATTTGTTCGTAAACAATTTTCTCACAAAAAAAATGTCAAAGTAGATATCTTTCAAGGCCTGACTGTTGATTACATGAAAGCTAAGGGAGCTAAAATTATCGTGCGTGGTTTACGTGCGGTAGCTGACTTTGAATACGAAGGCACATTAGCGAATATCAATAAAAAACTGGCTCCAGAAATTGAAACGTTTATGATTTTCTCAAGACCGGAATATTATTTTATTTCTTCACGTGGAGTAAAAGAACTTGCGAAAAACGGCGGTAACTTATCGGGATTAGTTCCAGATATCGTAATGCCTGAATTAGTTAAAAAACTTAAAAAGTAATTTTTTAAAAAAGGATTGGTAAGTATGTTGTCAAAAAAAGCGTTAAGCCTAAAATCATCTCCGACACTAGCACTTGTTGCCAAAGCTAAAGAATTACAAGCTCAGGGTCACAATGTGATTTCGCTTACAGTGGGTGAACCTGACTGGCCCACTTATAAAGTGGCCGCTGAAGCCGGTGTGAACGCGATTCAAACAGGTTTTACAAAGTACACAGCAGCTAACGGCACGATCGAATTACGTAAAGCGATTGCAATGCGCACTGAAGCTGATCTTGGTTTTACTTATAATCCGGCTAAAGAAATCGCTGTTACAAGCGGTGCTAAATACGCGATCTTTACAGCGCTTCAATGTTTATGTGATCCAGGTGATGAAGTGATTATTCATTCACCGTACTGGGTCAGTTATCCGGCGATGGCAGAACTGGCTGACGCCGTTCCTAAAATCGTAGATTGCAAAGCTGAGCATAATTTTAAACTTTCGGCTGAACGTTTAGAAAAAGCGATCACACCGAAAACAAAAGTTTTCTTATTCTGTTCGCCGTCAAACCCGACAGGTTTTGTTTATTCAAAAGAAGAATTAAAAGCGATGGCCGATGTTTTAAAAAAGCATCCACGCGTAGTTGTTATCTCTGATGATATGTACAACCGTTTAATGTTAAATGGTACAGCGATTGCGCCACACTTACTTCAGGTAGCTCCTGAGTTACGTGAGCGCACGGTTTTAATTAACGGTGGTTCAAAAGCTTACTCAATGACAGGCTGGAGAATCGGTTGGGCTATGGGGCCTGAAAAAATTCTTAAAGCGATTGGCGATTACGCGTCTCAATCAACAGGGGCTCCATCGTCAATTGCGCAAGCGGCAGCTGAAAAAGCGTTATTACATTCTGAAGCTGATATTAAAAATACAATTGATCTTTTAAAATCGCGCTTAGATGCGGCTTTAAAACGTATGGCGCAAATCAAAGATCTGCAAGTTTACAAACCAGACGGTGCGTTTTACTTATGGATTAACGTTGAAAAATTCTTAGGCCGTAAATACAAAGGCGAAGCTGTGCAATCATCGGCTCAATTCGGAAAAATCTATTTAGAAGATTTCTTCGTAGCTACGGTTCCTGGTGAAGAATTTGGTGAGCCGGGTTACATGCGCTTAAGTTTTGCGACTGAAACAGCAAAATTTAACGAAGCCATGGATCGTCTGCAAAAGATGATCGATCAAATGTCATAAGACTATTGGGTTACGATGCCTGAATCTGCTGTCGAGTATTTTGATTAGATTTACGAAGCGAAGCTTTAATCTCTTTTTTCATTTGTAGAAAAAGTTTCTCTTCAAGGTTTTCAATCAGGCTATTCAGGTTCTTTTTATGAAGCCCCAAACGTTTACGTAGCGGATCACTCATAACCGCTGCTAAAACGCTGAAAGCTGTCAGTAAGACACCAACACCAAGTGTAGCCATATAAACTTGCGTCTGTGTGGGTGCAACCGGAAAAACATTATAAAAGGCCGACCCTAATTTTTCACCGAAGACAAAACCGGAAGCCGCTTTATCATGGGCCATCTTACGAGCGATACGATTGCCCATTCCGAAAACTCCTAAAGTTTTATCGCCGAAGAAATACCAGCCCATCAGCAACGTCATTACAGTACCGCTTAGATCCGTGATCATGGCTTGGCTTGAAGAGTATTTATCAACTTCTTTGTTGATCTCAGTTTTGATTTTAATTTCGTTTAAACTAAGTTCTTTTGTCGTGATTAATTTATTGATCGTGGGGTGATTGCGAAACTCTAAAGCCAGAGCATCATAATCAAGAAGTTCTTTGGCGATAAGCTTTTCGATTTCTTTTTGGTAACCGGTTTTTATACCAGAAGGAATTTTTTCCATAACCGCAGTAAGCTTAGTCCAACCCAGTTTATCTAAAGTCTCGACTGACTTTTTAAGCGTTAGGTAGGGAATCGACCAAAGCGCATTCAGTGGGTTAAAGAGTAAATCCAAATGAAAAGATTTTTTTTGAATAGCGATAGTCTCTTGCATCGAGAAATGACGCTCTATAAAGCCATCCACGCGTTTTTTTCTGTCTTCGGTGTATTTTTCAATGCATTCATCAAGGGCGCCCAGAACCTGCGCCAGATTTCGTTCTTCCATGAAGTCAAACTCCTGCCTCTATTAGAATAAATGAGGTTTCTTCAGAAGTCTTAATAGTAAAATTCTGATCTCGTTTTAAAGCGAGATCAGAAGCGTTAAATTTGATTTTTTGTAAAGGATTTGGTCAGAATCAGCGAAAGTATTAATTCGCTTTTACGATACGCTTAAATTCAAAAGGTTTAACGATTTTACCATCAGCTGTTTTCGATGTGCCGTTGTCAGCAAATGTCTGTGGCATTTGTTGAATCGTCTTTTTAAATTCAGCGTTTAAAGTCGTTTGTGTGGTCATGTCTTGCTTAATAGTATCAAACGCTTTTTCTGTAATTGTCGTATTTAGTTTAGTAGCTGAATATAAAGAATTCTGGTTTGTTAAAGCTTGAGTGAATTCGTTTAATTCGTTTTCTGCAGTTTGTGCGGCATTGCCAGCTTGTGTTGTTGTGCCTTGAGCCCAAGCGGGTAGTTGGTCTTCAGCAAATTGAAGATTGTCTTTATTTACTTTAATAATCATTTGCACTTCAGCCGGAGTCAGATCAACTTGCGCTAAGATTTGCTCTAACGTGTAACCTTGGTGGGCCATTTTTGCGGCTGTTACATATAATGTTGTCTTTTGGCGGTTCTGCATTTCGCCCTGTGGGATTGATTCTTGAAAGATCTTAGAAATTTCCAGACCTTTGTTTAGCATCATTTCGATTTGCTGAATTTGCTCATCGCTGGCAGCCATCACCTGGCGCACTTCTCCAGTCTTTTGGTCTAGGATATGAATTAGTTTTCTAACCTGTTGGTCTGTCTTATCTGATAAGTCTTCTAAGATTGAAATTTTATTTTGTAAAAGTTGTAGACCTTTAGTTAAACGTTGGTCTTCTTTTTTTTCTCTCACGCGAAGGAATAAGCTAAATGAAAGTCCGGCTAGTAAAACGATATTGAAGAAAGTAAGTAGCAGAAGCCAAATATTCACGAAGTCCCTCCTGGACAATGTTGCTCATTCAATTCTATGTCTCGGAATGAGCCGTCACAAGGGAGTCCAGATCAGTTCTAGACTACAATGACTCATAATTTCACATTTTGGACTTTCGGCGTATTACTAAAATACAATTTATGACTTACTATGAAACTTGGGGAGACACTAATATGAAACAATTGTTATTGGGTGTGGTCGCATCTTTTACGGTGGTAAGTATGATTGCTTGCGCGCCGGTTAAATTTACAAAATCAGATAATCAAAAGCTTACTGTCGATGATGGCCCAACCGGAGTAACTATCGCGTGTAACCCTCGCATCTCCCCAAATGCAGTGACATACACGTACACGGCTTCAGGCAACCCAAGTCTTCTTTCAAATTGTGATACTGCTAATATCAACTATGAATGGATTATCAAACGCTCTGATTCATCAGTTGTAAATGTGTCTATCCCAAATCTTTCCGGTGCAAATCCAGCCAATGTTGATTTAAGAACTTTAGGCGAAGGTACTTATTATATTTTCTTAACAGCACGTGATCCAGACGGGCAAAAAGGCCCGTACACGGCCACAACACCGCTTGAATTAGTTGTTCCAGGTTCTGGCACAGGCAATTCATTAACATGTGATCCTAAATTAAATGGTAACTTAACTTCGATCACTTTAAATTCAACAGATAATAATCCAACTGTTTCAGCAAACTGTTCTCCGGCTGCAGGATCTTATATTTGGTCAGTTACTAAAAACGGATCAACAATTACAATTGCGGGTTTAAGTGGAGCAAGCTCTTCACCTAATATTAAAGGTTACGGTGCGGGTACTTACCGTATCTCTTTATATGCAACAGCAAGCGGTTCAGCGCACTGGCAAACTTCGGTTCCATTAACTGTAACGGTAAATGATCCGCCACCGCCGCAAACTCCGATTTTATGTAATCCAAAAATTAACGGTTCACTGAATAGCTTAACGGTAACAACAACAACAAATAATCCGTTAATCTCTGCAAACTGTGCTCCTTCTGATGTGACGTACTCTTGGAGAGTGACTAAGAACGGTCAAAACGTAAGTCTTCCGTCATTAAATGATGCCAATTCGAATCCTGATTTCGTAGCTTTAGGTAATGGTACTTATTTAATTTACTTAACAGCAACAAAAGCTAACCATGTAACTTGGAATACAACAAATGCGTTAACAATCACTGTAGATAATTCTGGAGTGAATAACTTAACAATTGATTGTTCGCCTCGTTTTAACGTGGATTCAACAGCGATTACAATTAATAGCACTACAGGTAACCCAACATTAAATGCGAATTGTAACCCAAGCACTGTTACATACACATGGTCGGTTTACCGTAATGGTGTGCCGGTTTCAATCAGCGGTATCGGTGGTGCAACATCAGTACCTAATTTCTTAGCTGCAGGTCTTGGCACTTACTATGTTTATTTAAGCGCTAGCCAAACAAACTATAATGCCTACACAATTCCAACGCCGTTAGAAGTTACTGTGGCTAATGTAGTTACACCAACACGCCGAGTGACTTTAGCTAAAGACGTGCAAGTAACAGATAATAAAGTAGATATCGTTCTTATCGTGGATGATTCTAATTCAATGTTACCAGACAACAGAAAGTTAGCAGAACGTTTACAAGGTTTTGTAAATAATCTGACTTCGCAAAATGTTGACTGGCAAATGTGTGCTACGGTGACTCATTCTCAGTTAATCGGACAATACTACTACTGGGGAGCTTCGCGTAACTGGGTTGATTACGTAGGTTCACCGCAATGGATTTTAAAACGTGGTGCGGCTGATCCGTATTCAATTTTCACAAAAACTATTGATGCCATCGGTGCCGGTTGGGCAGATACAGATGACGAGCGCGCGATTAAAGCGGCTTTCTGGCATGCTGAATATGCTTCAAGCAATACTTGTTACAGAAGTGATGCATCGATTTCTGTGATTATTATTTCAGATGAAGATGTGCGCTCAGTGGGTGGCGACTCGGCACAAGTGTTCTATGGTAGCGAGTTAAAACAACTTGAAGCTGATGATCTTCCACAAGGTTACGTCAATAAAATCAAACAGAAATTCGGCATGAACAAACGTTTCACGGTGAATTCAATCATCGTTAAGCCGGGCGACTCAGCTTGTATGGCCGCTCAAGACAGTGGTGGAGCAAAATCTCATTACGGTAAGTACTATGCTGAATTATCAAGTTTAACGAATGGTTTTACTTCAAGTATTTGTGCTAATGATTATTCAGAGAACTTAAATTACTTCCGCGACCGTATCGTAAGCTCTTTAGCTTCGATTCCACTTGAGTGTGCTCCGGTAGGTACAATTGATGTGACAGTGACTCCAGCGGTTGCCGGCATGTCAACGCGTATTGAAAATAACGCACTTATCTTCTCGCCAGCGGTTCCAGCAGGCCACCACATCGATGTTGGCTACGATTGCCCGCGTAACTAATTGAATCTGTAAAAATCCTTCGCTTAAATTTAAATATAAATTTAGCGAGGGATTTTAAAATGAAACTAATCACGTTATTAACTGCGACTTTATTAAGTCTATCAGCATTTGCTTCAACAGAAGCTACAGCTCCGCAAAAGCCTGTTGAAAAAGGCTCTATCGATTTCGGTCTTGTTCCGTATCACGGGCAACGCACACAAGTTTTAACTTTAACAAACAATGCTGAAGAGCCTTTAACGAATATCTCTTTAAAAATTAACGGCGATTTTTACATGAAACACAATTGCCCTGAAACTTTACAAGCTCACGAAGCCTGCAAAGCTAAAATCACATTCTGGGCGACTCGCGAAGGCGGTCATTACGGTCGCTTGAAAATTGTGACTTCGTCTAAAGATTATCATTATGACCTTTACGGGTA
>CAMLRE010000081.1 GCA_946482355.1 uncultured Bdellovibrio sp. | reverse complement strand
TATTACTGAAAAAGACGTTACTGAAATTTTTGAAGAGTCTTTAGCAGATAAAATCATCACAGGTGCTGCCAATGAAGCTGTGACTTTCCGTGAAGCTAACTTAAACAATTTCCGCCACGTGATTATCGTTGGTCTTGGCGCTGATGCAAAAATGACTGGTGAAACAGTTCGTCAATCAGCAGCAGCTTTATACAAAGAAATCAAAGCGACAAAAGTGACTGAAGCTTTCGTTCAATTAGACGGTTTAACAGCTAACAAAAAAGACCTTGCTGAATACACACAAGCTTTCGTTGAAGGTTTAAACTTAGCGGGCTACAGCTTTGATGAATTAAAATCAAAACCTAAAGATAAAAAAGAAGAAGTGATCAACGTTCACTTAGTGACTAAAGCTAAAGATAAATCAATCGTTACAGCTTTTAACGAAGGTACAATCTTAGCTTCTTGCACGAACTTCGCTCGCCGTTTAGGTGATATGCCAGGTAATTTAATGACTCCGACAATTTTAGCTGAAGAAGCTATCCGCGGAGCTAAAGGCACAGGCTTAAAAGTAACAGCTTGGGATAAAAAACGTATCGAGAAAGAGCGCATGGGCGGTTTACTTGGTGTTAACCAAGGTTCTGACCAAGAGCCACGTTTTATCGTTATGGAATACAATGGCGGTGCTAAAGGTAAAAAACCGGTTTGCTTCGTAGGTAAAGGTTTAACTTTTGACTGCGGTGGCGTAAGCATCAAGCCAGGCGCTAAAATGGAAGAAATGAAATACGACATGATGGGCGGTGCCGGTGTTATCGGTACAATGCTTGCGATTGCGCAATTAAAATTAAAAGTAAATGTAATTGCTTTTGTTCCATCGACTGAAAACATGATCAATGGTCATGCGACTAAACCAGGTGATGTGCACACAGCTCGTAACGGTAAAACTTTTGAAGTGAACAACACTGATGCTGAAGGCCGTTTAATCTTATCTGATGCTTTATCTTACGCTTCTGAACAAGATCCTGCGATCATTATCGATGCAGCAACTTTAACAGGTGCTATGGTTGTAGCTTTAGGTAATATCCACACTGGTTACTTCACTAAAAATGCAGCTCTTAAAACTAAAATTGAAAAAGCCGCAGACATTTCTGGCGAAGCAGTATGGCACATGCCTTTTAACGAACACCACACTAAAGATATGAAAGGCACTTACGCTGATCTTTCGAATATCTCTTACACTGGTGGCGCAGGTTCTGGAACAGCAGCAGCGTTTTTAGAGCAATTCGTTGGCGAAGACATCCCATGGGCTCACTTTGATATCGCGGGCACAGGCTGGGCATGTGGCAACCGTTTAAACTACTGCACTCCAAAAGGAGCAACAGGCGTGATGGTTCGCACATTCGTAGAAATCGCAAAACAGTACTAATTCGGTAGGCCGTTACTTTTTGGAAAGCAACGAGTCACAAAAAAGGAGTCTTTCGAGACTCCTTTTTTTATTTCTAAAATTTATCGTTTACATCGACCTTCTAAAGCCGCGTGTTCGGCAATCACCGTTTCCATACGAGCCATGATGGCGCCGATATCGGCGTGCGGATCGTTATCCATTTTGTCTTTTAATAACCGAAATTCAGTCTTCTTTGTCGCCTGATCATCGCAAGCTTTTTTATTTTTGATTGCAGCGAATGCCGAACATTGAACGACCAGAACCACAAAGAATACTTTCATGCCTTCTCCCGAAGTGAAATTTTTGTGGTGGTTTTAATTTTGTAGCACGCCGCTCCCGAAAAAGGGACGGCCTACCTTTTAAAATTCTAGAACTGTTGGGGTTTTGTTTTCTGTGATTGTTTTATCAAAAGCGACAACTTTGGTGTTGCCGTTTTGGTTTTTGAAAATCACAGAACGTAAAATCCACGTTCTTGGCCACTCATCCCCTGAGCCAGAAAACGTGAATGTAGAAGTTAAACCATCAAATTTAAACGAAGCATTTGCTGGCTTTTGCTTTAAAATTTTTGTGACCGGAATTTCAATCGACGCCATTTCAACCGGGTCTTGCGCCGGTAAACATTCAGCATCAATTGTCATAACAGGTGGTTCGCCGGCTACTGAAATACCATCGCCAGTGAATTGAATTTGCACTTTAGGGTATTGGCGGCAAACGTTTGAAGATAAACTCGAAAAACGAATATATTTTTTGCCATCTGGTAAACTTTGAATCTGAACTTTATTAGATAACTCTTCTTTAAGTTGTTCAGGATCGAAATTTTTTAACTGATGAACCTTATGACCCACAGCTGCCGGATCACGGTCTGCGAAATTGTCATTGAAGTAGCCGTAAAATAAAGAGAATCCCAACGTAAAGGTCAGAAAAAATAAGGCGACTGACTTAGATTTATAAACGAATTGCTCCATTTGATACTCCTTGTAACAGAATATCATAGAGAGCTTTATTCATGCTATATAGACCCGCACTCAGCCTTTTTGTAACCCTTAAATTGGACTTTCATCTGCTGCGCTTCAAGACCGATGGCCAGTAAGCCAAGCTTTGCCGACCAACCATAAACGTTTTCTTTCGGGCACCCCTGACGATTGTCTAGTAAGTCAGTTACGCACAATTTTTTATAAACTGCGCCCGGAGAATTTAAACTTTCAGTCGATGATTTCTCAGAATGTGTTCTTAAAAATCCACCCGCTAATTCACAACCTACCATGTAGATCACTGGCTCTGCCGAAGCTTGATCAGCTGTAACAACTGAAGGAATACCTTCTTGAATAATCACTTCTTCAACTTCGCGGCCACCTTTAGCCGCTTTCATTTTTTTACGTGATTTATAAGTCCACTCTTTTACTTCTTGGCCTGAAGAAACTTTAATAACGCCCAAACCGTAAGTTCCGGCATTATTTTTAACAAAGCAAAATGGTTTTTGATCAATTTTTTCAGCTTGGTATTTAGTTTGAAGTTTCGCTAAGAAAGCATCTACACGCGCTGCTAAAGCATCGCGGCTTTCGTCGCTATTGATATCAAAGTGTTCAAATAACTCTGTTTCAACACGCATTAAAAACGGATCAACGCCAATGATGTCAGAAAAAGTATTTACTAATGAATTATAGTGCTGAAAGTACTGTGATTTTTTACGTTGATACCAACCAAGTTCTCTTGGTGGGTTTAAAGGTAATTGCAATTGATCGCCCCACTCTTTAAGAGCCAACGAGAAATCATTATTACTGATCACAAGGTCAGGATTAAACTGTTGAAAACTTGGCGAAGACGTATACCCGCTATGCGCGATAATTTTTTTGCCAGTTACACTTGTTAATTCTAACGGAGCTTCTAACATTTTCGGAAAAGCCACCTGAACAAAAAAACCACCAGCCGCTAATAACTCAGAAATTGTAGCCACATTTTCTAAATAGTAGGGATTAGCTGTGTGCTCTTCAGTGACTAAAAGAATTTTTTTAACATTCTTACCATAATGAACATGAATATATTTTTGAAAAAGGTCGACCGCAGTTTCTTTATCTGTCGGGCAGATATTATTAAACCCCGCCGGATAAATATTCGCATCGACGTTTGTGATCTTGTAACCCGCATCACGAATATCGTAGCTCGAATAGATCGGATAATCTAAAACTGAAGTTTGTTTTTTAAACCACGTAAAAACATTGTCGATGTTTTTACAGATTTGCCCGTGAATGTAGGCTTGCGCCTCTGTTTCTATCATATTCTACTCGTATAACCAGCGTTCAATTCTTTTTTGATACGCTTCTAAATAACTGATTAATTCTGCGGTTTTCACCGAACCCAAAGTACCCGTCTCAAGATGTGAACTTTTTAGCTTTTGTAAAGCCTCGTAAAGGCCTTGGGCGATTTTTTTTCTGTATTCAAGGTCAATTCTTAAATCTTTTAAAGACGCCTCGAAGTAATCATAACGCGAAGTTAAGATATCAAATACGCGTTTATACAGCTGTGGGTCAGCTTCAACAGCGTAAAGAAGTTGCACCTGAATTTCTTTTAAATAAGTCACTTCTTCAACACAGTATATGCCGCAGTTAAAATCCAGGGTCCAACGTAAGTTTTCTAAAGCTTTTGAAGTGTCTTGAGATTTATCTGTCATCACCTGGGTGATATATTTTTTTTCGTCGGCATTTTCGATCGACGATTTTACTTTCGCTAGGTTTTTAAGTAACAACGCCTTAGCTTGCATGATTTCTAAAGGCGATCCACCGCCACGCTGTACGTAATCACGTAAATTTAAAATAGCTTTTTCGGGTTGGGCTGTTTGATCATAAATTTTAGCTAATAACACCACGGCTTCACCGTAGTTTTGGTCTTCACGTACCGCTGTTTTTAATAAAATAGGCTCGGCTTTTTCATACTCACCGATTGAAACAAAATATTTTCCTTGGTCAAATTCTGAATATATAGATTTTTTTTCGGGAGCGCGGCCAAATAACGAACAGCTAGATAAGCTCAATGTTGTGATAGATATCGCTAAGATTTTCCACATGTAATTGATTGTGGCTGAGTTCCTGTGATTTGTACACCTTAAGATGCGCACCGAACTTAGACTTAGACCCAAGAAGTCGTGCTTCTAACGCTTTAAGATATTGAACGTAGCGAACCAGTGGCCCTGCGGTCACTTCTTCGTTCATCCAAGAAGGCACACGGTTAATAATAATTGATTTTAAGTTATAACCTTGTTTTTCAATCTCAGAACTTAATCGTAACGCTTCGCTAATGCGTGACGGATCAAGAGCCGTCACTAAAATAAATTCAGTGCTTTTAGCCGTTAAAACTTTATGACAATCCCACACCTGTTTTTCAAGAGGCGTTTGCCAGCGCTGAATGGCTTTAAAGAACATTGAAAGTTCTTTGACAAATTCTGAACCCGTTAAATTTTCTAAAATTTTTAAAACTTGTGATGTTCCGGTGTTTAACACACGTTTAAAAAAGCCTACATCTTTTTGGTCGGGATCACGAAACCACTGCGCTACACCTTCGTTAAATAACTGCGCGATTTTTTCTGGCGCATGAAGAAAATGCCAGGTGTGTTGGGCCGGTGGTGTATCTAAAATCACGATGTCGTACTCTTTAGAATTTACAAATTCAGTCAGTTTAAATAACGATGAGAAATCCTGCGAACCGCTTAATTGTGTTGAAAGCTGTTTGTATAATTTGTTTTGTAATAACTTTTCAATTTCTTCTTTTGATGCTGTAGATTTTGCGGCTTTTAACACGAAATCCTGAAAAGCTTTTTGATGGTTTAAAGTACAAGCGTAAAGATTTTCTTTTACTTTATAAACTTCGCCGTCGGGTTTAATTCCCAAAGCCTGCGCCAATCTTAATGACGGATCAATTGTTAAAACTAAAACTTTTTTATCTTTCGCTAAACCTGAAGCTAAAGAAGCTGACATCGTCGTTTTACCTACGCCGCCAGTTCCGATACAGATGATTGTTTTAGTGGTAGAGGCTACTTTAATCATAAAACCTCTTTCACTAAATAATCAGAGGCTTCATGTAAAAGCTTTTCTGTATCGATTTCAGGAATCAATGGCACCGGAGTAAATTTAATTTTTTGATCGATAAAAATATTTTCAGCCAACTCTTGTTGTTCAAGCATGTTGGTAAAATATTTTTTCACACTTGCAGCTTCGTTTTTTAAATCTTCTTTTTTTAAGAAAAAATATTTATTCAGATACACCTTGGGTGTAAGACCAAATTCGTCTCGAATTGAGTGATAAAGTTCGGCCGTTTCTGTCGCCGGAAGCTCTTCTGGTAAAGACACTAAGTGCACATGGCAAAATTCAGGGTTTCTGATCCATTGGTCGATCGAGCGGGTTTGTTCTCCCATGGGCCCGAACTGGATAATTTTTGCAAGGCCTGCGGGTGAGCGAAACATGGTTAAAAAATGACCCGTCGAAAAGGCATCAAACACCATGTGCTGGTACTTCAAAGGCGGTCCATGTTTTCGCGGAAGCGAGGTTGCCCTCCCCAAAATAGCCAACTCATGCAGCCCTGGTGAAACATCAATCAAGGCCTTAGAAATTGGATTAGCAAAAAACAGTTTATACAGGGTTTCAACCTTAAGCAGATGCAGAGCGTATTCTTTAAGACATTCGGTTCCGGTCCACTGGGCCAAATCGAAATAAGCGGGGTTACTTCCCAGATATTCTTGATAGAAGCTATGGTCATTAAATTCTGCTAGCAAAATAGGCTTTGGCGAGACCATTTTTGACGGTGAAAAATTAGCTTTTTTAGCCAGACCTTGAGCCAGAGCCGCAGCGAAAAACGACTTTCCCACGCCCCCTTTACCAGTCACGAAATGTATTTGTTGCTTTTGCATACAAACTACTCTAATTTCCCAAATTCTAAGTCATAAATTACAGAGACAAATTACGAGATATTTTAAAAGGAGTCGTCGTGAAAGCACAAGTTCAAATCACTCAAGGGTTACAAAGAAAGATCAATGTTGAGATTCCGCAAAACGTTGTAACTACAGCTTTCGATAAAGTTTACCAAAGCATTCAACGTAATGTGCAAATTAAAGGTTTCCGTAAAGGTAAAGCGCCTTTAAGCACAATTAAATCATTATACAAAACTCAAGTTCTTGGTGATGTGGCGCAAGATCTTATCCAAATGCATTATCCACAAGCGATCAAAGATAACAACATTGACCCGATCAGCTACCCAGAGTTCGAATTCGAAGATCCATCTGAAGGAAAAGATTTTAACTTCACAGCGATCATCGAAGTTCGCCCAGAAGTTAAAGTTAAAAAATGGGAAGGTTTAGAAGTTGAAAAAGAAAAATTCGTTTTCAATGATGCTCAGTACGAACAAGTTATTAACAACGTTCGCACTTCACGCGCTAAAATCGTTGACGTTACTGAAAGCCGCGCAGCTCAAATGGGCGACATTGCTGTTGTTGATTTCGAAGGTTTCGTTGATGGCAAACCATTAGAAAACGGTAAAGGCGTTGATCACAATTTAGAATTAGGCGCTAAACAATTCATCGAAGGTTTCGAAGAAGGCGTTGTTGGAATGAAAGTTAACGATAGCAAAACTATCGCTTTAAAATTTCCAGATCCATACCACTCTGCTGAAATCGCTGGTAAACCAGTAGACTTCAAAGTAACTCTTAAAGGTCTTAAGAAAAAAGAATTACCTGAGTTAAATGAAGAATTATTAGCTCAAATCGGCACAAAACAAACTGTTGAAGAATTCAAAAAAACTTTACGTGACGATATCGAGCAATCTGAGAAAAAACGTATCGAAGATAACTTCAAAAACCGTTTAATCAAAAAAATGGTAGCTGCTAACCCAGTTGAAGTTCCGGCTTCTTTATTAAAAGATCAAAAAGCTTCTTTAATCGAAGATTTCAAAAAACGTATGTCTGACCAAGGCATGAACGAAACTGACTTCGAAGCTTACGTACAAAAATGGGATGCTGACTTCGCTAAAACAGCTTCTGAAATGATCCAATCTTCTTTCTTAATCGACGCTTTAGCAACTGAGCACGATTTATTATGCAAAAAAGAAGACTTAGACGCGAAATTTGCTGAATACGCAAAACAAACTGGCTTAGAAGAAGCTCGCATCCGTGAGTGGTACGCTAAACCTGAACAAGCTTCTCGTTTAACTTACATGATCACTGAAGAGAAAGTTTTAAAACTTTTAACTGACAAAGCGAAAATCAAAGAAGTTGATGCTAAAGATTTAAAAGAAGAACAAAACTAGTTTTTTCTTAGAAAATTTAGAAATAAAAAAAGGCTTGGTGATAAACCAGGCCTTTTTTATTTTTGCTATTTAAATTCTAATTACTTCTTTAAAGAATTTAGCGTTTTCATAGCTCTTAAGTATGAATACGCTTGGTAGCCTTGATAATCTGTTTTAAACAGTCTTTCTTTTTCTGTTAACTCAGAATCCTTTTTGCTAGCCACATCTTTCCACCAAGCAGCGGCACTTGTGTCGATTTTAGC
>CAMLRE010000080.1 GCA_946482355.1 uncultured Bdellovibrio sp. | reverse complement strand
GATCATGGCATTAATCGTACTCGCTACACTGTTCACACTCACACCGGTTGCTGTTGCACGGTCACGGTCTGGCACGATTTGAATTTCTGGTAAACCTTGCAGTAAGTTACTATCTACATCGATCATTAGGCCGCTGTTTTTCATATCTTCCATCATCTGATCAGCTTGCGCTTCTAACTCTTGCCATTCAGGGCCTTTAATCACGAATTCCACCGGAAAACCACGGCCACCACCACCAAAACCACGTGACGTTGGATCTTGCATCGTCACACGGCCTTTAACGATCGGTTTTAATTGTTCACGCGTTTGTTTAACAAAGTCTTCTTGAGAAATCGTGCGCTCGGCTTTTGGTTTCAGAGAGACAAACATCATTGCCGTATTGGTATCTGCTCCAGAACCTGAGAAACCACCGACGCTTGAATAGATTTGTGAAACATTGGGATTAGCTAATAATAACTTTTCGACTTGTTTGGTTGTTTCATTAGTCACCGCAAAAGCTGTACCCGTCGGTAAATTAATACGAGTCATTAATAAACCTGATTCCTGCGGCGGCGTAAATTCTTTCGGGATAAATTTAACTAACACAAAACAAAGCACCATTAAAACAACAGAACCGATAAACACTTTCCATTTATGAACCACAGTCCATTCTAGTGTGTGTTTGTATTTTTGCGTCAGCTTATCAAAGAATAAATCAAAAGCTTTACCGATTTTAGTTGTACGGTGTGAGTGCTGAACAAACGAAGCACAGCGCATTGGCGTAATTGTTAGAGCTTCAAGCAGTGACAACAATACCGCAAACGAGATCGTAACCCCGAATTGTAAAAAGAATTTACCGATAATACCTTTCATAAAGGCCACGGGTAAGAAAATCGCAATAACCGCAGCCGTTGCCGCAATAGCTGCAAATGTAATTTCACGTGAACCAATGATCGCTGCTTCAATGCGGTTTTTACCACGTTCGTTATATCTAAAAATATTTTCTAACACCATAATGGCATCATCGACGACAATACCAATCGCTAAAGTTAAACCTAAGAGCGTAAAAGTATTTAAGGTAAACTTTAAAAAATAAAGTGCGATAAATGTTCCTAAGATCGATGTTGGAATCGATAAAAGCACGTTAACCGTTGCCGTGAAACTTCCTAAGAATAACCAGCACACAAAGGCTGTTAGAATCACGGCCATGAGTAAGTGCTTATTTAATTCAGAGATTGAGCGCTCAATAAATTGAGTCGTATCGAAGTTAACACTTAAGTGATAGCCTGGCTGAAGATTTTTTTTAATTTCTTCCATACGCTCTTTAACTGCGCGAGCAACGGCCACGGCATTTGTGCCACGTTGTTTTTTAATACCAATACCTACAGCCAATTTTTCATTAAAGCGCGAAAAACGTTTATCATCAGCTAAAGCTAAATCAATTTTTGCCACATCTGATAAACGTACTCGTAGCGATGGGTCTGCAACTGTTTGCCCGGCACGTTTAGAAATAATAATACTTCTGAATTCTTCTAAGGTTTTAGCTTCGCCTTTTACACGCACGTTAAAAACATTTTTTGCGTTTTCAACCTGCCCGCCCGGAAGTTCGCTGTGCTCGGCTTGAATCGTGCTGATCACATCAAGCACCGTGATATTGTAGCGGTTTAATTTTTCTGGCAGCACTTGCACTCGTAAGATCGGATCAGTAAAACCACCCAGCTGAATATCACCAACGCCCAAAACTGAAGTGAATTGATCTTTTAAGTACTCTTGTGTGTATTTCATTAATTCGCGGCGATCGCCAGAATCAGAAGTGACCGCAAGCCAGATAATCGGCTGATCATCAGGATTTGATTTTGTGATAATCGCAGGATCTGCATCTTTTGGTAAACGGCGCTGCGCTTGTGAAACTTTCGTTTGCACTTCTTGTAGGGCGGCATCGATATTACGGTCTAAATCAAATTCGACTGAAATATTACCTACACCACTGCGGCTCGAAGAACTTAAACCTTTAATGCCTTCTAAAGTTGTTAATACATCTTCAACCGGTTCAACAACATTTGTTTCAATCACTTCAGGCGAAGCGCCTTGCAAAGCAATCGATACGTTCACTGACGGAAAATCCACATCGGGAAACTGACTGATACCAAGGCGTGAAAACGAGATCGCTCCGAACACCATAAGAAAGGCCATGATCATCCATGCCATAACAGGATTTTTAATTGAGATATCAGAAATTCGCATGCTAAGCTCCGAAGTGTATGTTTACAGCTTTGAATAAATCCTATGTAAGAAACATCGCTTTGTCGATGTTGTGTTTAGTTTCACAACCCGCTATGTCAGATGTTTCTCCTCTGAAATTAAGCGAAGATGATGTAATTCGACTAGTTCAATCGCAAAGCTTAAATTACCAAGAACTTGAAAACCGTAACCTTTCTAGCGAATTCACGTATCAAGCTTTAAACGGAAGTTACCGTTTAAATTTAAACTTCGATTATTCATTAGAAAAAGATAAGACTGAATCTGTTTCAACGTTTGCAATTCCTGATTCTGACAAAACGAAAAAAACTTTGATCTTAAGCAAACGTTTTTATACAGGTACAGCAACAAGTCTTGAGTACACAAACGTCGATTACGATTCAAATACGACAAACTACGCCCAGAACTACTATACTCTAGGTGTAGAACAAAATATTTACCCCTATATTTTTTCAAATAGCGAAATGCAGGCTTTAAAAGCCGCAAAAATTGAAGTTGAACGCACACGCCTTCAAACAGACATCGATCTTCTAGATAACACAAAAGATGTTCTAGCTTTGTACTGGAGAGTGCAAGCCAGCCAAAAATCAGTTCAAGAAAACGAAGATCTTTTAAAAAAATACGGCCGCTTAGTAGCCAACGTTAAAAGTAAAAAAGCCAATAGCTACGCCAGCGCTGGCGAAGTTGAACAAGCCCTAGCCGAATATGAAACTCGCAAACAAACTTGGTTAGAAGATAGAAACGCGCTATTAACAAACCTTCAGCAGCTAAAGACAGCGTTAAATATTCCAACTGAACAACAAATCGAATTAACAATACCACAAAACACAGTAAAACCGCTACCGATCAAATTTC
Organism: uncultured Bdellovibrio sp.; assembly: GCA_946482355.1. The sequence continues at coordinate 4,861 of CAMLRE010000080.1, read as the reverse complement.
AAGGCGACGTAAAATCATTGCGCCGATACAAAGTCCAACAATTAAAAACTGAATCAGCCGTAGCTAGCTATGAATCAACAAGCCTAAAAGATCACCCGAAAGTTAGTGTCTACGGCAAGTACACAGGCCAAGGCTTAGATCCGTCACAATCTGAATCATTCAACGAAATGAAAGATGATCCAAAAGATAAATACATCATCGGTGTAAAATTAGATTACTTCTTTGGCGATGATTTAAACAAAGCCGAAAAACAATTACGCCGTGCTACTCAAGAAGTAGAACTAGCCCGATTTGCCAGAACCGAAAACGATCTAAAACTACAAATCGAAAACACAAGACAAAAACTAGAAAACGCTTACGCAAATGTTGAAACAACTCAAAACGTAGTTAAATACAGAACAGAAGCAGTAAAACAACTAAACGTGACGTACTTTCAAGGAAGAACAGACATTAGCTTTTTAATTGATGCTTTCAATAAAAAGATCCAAGCCGAAGTGGCCGCGATCAACGCTTTAGGAAACTACACGACAACCCTGATCGAGTATCAAAATCTTGTACAGTAAGTATTTCCCGTTCGCTTCTTTAGGAGCGCTTATTTAACAAAAAAGCACACCTGTCTGTCAGACAACACAAACATTGTGTTAAAAAGAGCTTTTACTAAATGAGGGAAACCTGTGTCTAAAATCATTTTGTTAAGCTTAGTCTTTGCGTTTTTAACATCATGCAATCCTGGTGGCAGTAGCGGAAATAGCCCTGAACCCGCCCGTAAACTTTTTCAAGGCGATCTTGATCAAAAAGCCAGTGAAATTTACGGCCAAAAAAACGAAGACCTTTTCTACGATTGCGATAAAAAACAACGCCAAATGGTTCTCGAAGTTTCAGCAGCCCTTGAAGCCAATCGCGCTAGCATCCTTAATCTTCAGAAGCAGCTTTTATCACAAAATCCTAATGCACAAATTGTAATGATGAACGGCTATGAATTCGTCGATAAAAAATTTAATGAATATCCTGATCAATGGGAAGAAGACCGCTATTCATGGTCTGATTTATATTTTACTTATAACGCTATTAAGAATGATCCAACAAATACGCTTTGGGTGTCTTTAAATGCTGACGCACGCTCATTAATTTTAGAAGACGATGATCGTTTAAGTTCAGCTTTGCACCCGGGATTTCGTCGCGGCGAAAAAGACCGCATTCTTCGCGTTCATGCCGTACTTATGGATTGCTACAACAACGAAAATTGTACGACTATTTCGTTAGAAGCTTCTGATGAAAAATGGCTACGCGAAGGCCTTTACCACAGCTACATTTTAGATCGCATGTCGAGCAGCGACAGTGTCGAAGCAAAAAGAGCGCGCATAGAATTTCTAACCGAAACTATCGGTTACGGAGCCCGCCGCCATGGTTTTCGTGTTAATAAGAGCATTAAAGTTGAAAACGGAACACTTGTTGTACCACTTAATCTTGAAGCTTTAGGAAGCGACGCTCACCTTTTCACAGAACGTCTTGAAAAAACTTGGGGCACACAGGGTTTAAATTTAAAAGTCATAAACTCTACAGAAGGTTATACTGTTAAAATCAGCAACACCCCCGGCGAGCGCGCTTATGTAAGCCACGGCGAACGCCTCATGCAATTGTTTTCGCCAACAAAACTTTCAACTGTAGATCATGAGTTTGGTCATATTCTAGGGTTAATGGATACCTACTACACATCGTTTGATCAAAAAACTTGTGACTATGTCGATGAATATAACCGCGGTGATATCATGTCTGCGCACGGCAAAGTATTACCGGCGCATATTGAACGAATCAAAAATGCTTACGGATTATAAAACTATCTTCCCCAGCCTTTTAAAACTTCCGCTTCTTCAGCTTCAGAAGTGACTTTCTTAAACTTCACTCCTGGAGCGCCTTTTACTGAAGCCTCGCACTCGCCCCAAGTTTTAAACCGAGTAATGACTCCATTTTTTAAAACCACATACCACTGCGTTTTAGGTTTTTCAGATTTCACAAACTTATTTTCTGGCAGTGGTTCTGTCGGAGGTGGTGTCAAAATATCAAAGAGATAGTTCTCGCCTGAACCGTGATAAAGATTCACGTAATCATTTTTTGAAAGAGCCACAGCGATTTTATCACAGCGTTCGTTGCCCGGAGTACCTTGATGGCCGCGCACATAATCCCACTTAATTTTGTTATTCATTTTCTTCTGTAATTTGTAGACTACAGCATCTAAAGCTTCCCAAATATCTTGGTTTACTACATCAGCGCCTTCAGCGTTTTTCCAGCCACGTTTTTTCCACCCGAAAACCCACTGCGTGATTCCTTTAATGACATAGACAGAATCAGTGTAAATCTGGATTGAAAAATCAGAGTTATTTACTTGTTGATCGATGTACTGAAGAGCTGCCAGCACAGAGCCTAATTCCATACGGTTATTTGTGGTAGCCAGATCACTATCACCTAGCTCTTTAATTTCTACTTTTTTTCCCAGTATTGAGCCTACAATAGCTCCCCAGCCGCCAGGGCCTGGGTTGCCTGAGCAAGCGCCGTCCGTGTAAACGATAAATTTCATATGACACAATATTAGGGGGAAAACTCAAGTTTGTTAAATTCTTTAGGCACGCGTCTCGCATAGTTCCATAACAAGAGTTGGTTGGAAATTTTGATTCCAGCCCAGAAGGAACGTATGCAGGCTTTAATGAGCAATACATTGATTTTGAGACCGAGAGTGACACTATTAGCGGTAGTTGTCTCAATCTTAGCCAGTGTCCTTTTGGCGTCGAAATCTTTTGCAGCCGATGTAAATCCTTCAAAGAATACATCAACGGCCGTAGTCACTGCCACGCCACCTAAAAAGATCTTTGGTTTAGATGCTTCTCTTTCTTATGCATCTAATATGTATGCTGAAGGCGAATACGATAAAGCTTCTTCAACGTCTTTATCGTTAATTCCGTCAGCAAAACTAACAGATAAGACGACTTTTTCTATTCGTACTAATTTTATTAAAGATCACGAAGGCGCTGAAAACTTCTATATGTCGAATACGACTCTTCGCCTTTCAAATAAAACAGCTGAAGTTACTCCAAATTTAACTTGGAGTAACCGTCTTGACGGAATCGTTCCGACAAACCGTGATTCTCAATTAACAGACCGCTTACGAGGCGCTGTAGCTGTGGGAACTTCATTACGTTACAACAACAAAAACACTGTTCTTCCATTTACAATGGGTGGAGTATTAGCTGTTCAACGTAACTTTCATGAATACAACATCAATGCTGATGGCGCTAACAACAATGCTTACGGTATCACTCAAGGCCTTACTTTAGATTTACAATTTACTGATAGCTTAACGTTAAGTATCGCGGGTAACTACAGAACAGCGATTAATTACGATAACAACCAAAAATACTCATACGATACGTCGATCGATTTAGATTACGGCTTATCTGATAACTTCAGTATTTCAACTGGAATCTCTAACGGTGGCAGTGCTTTAAAGGCCAACGGTATTGATTCAAACATCAGCTTTACTGATAAAAAAACAGCAGAGCTAAATGTAGCGATGAATTTTTCATATTAATTTAAGAGTTTAAAGTTTTAAGAGATTAAGGATTAAAGAAAATGAATACGAAAGAGAGAGGGAACATGAAACCATATAAACACTCGAGAATTGGGGCAGCCTTTTTAATGTCGCTGGCAATCTTTGCCGGTTGTACAAAAAAAGTGGCTTATGACTATGATAACCATGACGATGTTCACGCTAAATCGCAAATCGACACGGCCGCTGAATATCTTTATGTTCCTTCTACAGCGAATTCAACGCGTACATCTGACGTAGCCCGCCCTTACTGGCAAGGTGAAGAAAAACTAGTTAAGTTTCAATTCACTGAAAAAACGCTTCAAGTGTTAGAGCTTGACCGTGAATCACGCTTTGATGCCAACGCAACAAATAAAAAGCTGGTGATGGAAATCCCGGTTGAGCATATTCAATTTAAATGTGCTGAAGATAAATACGGCGATTGCACTCAATCTGAAACAAAAGATTCAGATTTAAAATGGAACGCCCGTTCTGAATTTAAACCTGATTTTGATAACGCCAGAATTATCGAGACAAACACTTTACCTATCGAACTTGAAAACTTATTCACTGGTAACTGCTACCGTGAATCAAGCAGCAAGTTCTTAGGTTATGAAATGAAAGGCGATAAAATCAACTTCCAGGTTGAAAGAACTTTCACAGCCGGAATCGATTGCGTATCGCAACTTAACAAACTTTCTGATTTAAACTTTTCACAAGTTTACCATTACTCTTTTGTGAAACTTAAATCGATTGCTTCTCAGGATTTTAAAGCCGTTAAATACCCGACAACTGACGACGGTACATTCGGTTTCTTTTCAACTGAAAATGTTAAAATGGATGTGGACAACAACTCTTCTGAAAAAGACAAAGAAGTGTTAATGAACCACTGGAATCCAAATCGCAAAACGATTGATTACTATTTAGATGCTAACTATGCCAAACCTGAAAATGCTGACGTTCGTGCGGCGACTTACCTTGCATTTGACCGTATTAACGAAGGTTTAGCTGAAGCAAATGTTAACTTCCGTGTGAAGTTACATGATAACAGTGGTCAAGTTCCAGGTGACATCACAAACAGCATGATCGTATTAGTTGAAGACCCTTCAGCTTCTAGCGTTCTTGGTTACGGCCCTACAGCGACTAACCCATTAACTGGTGAAATTTTAAGTGGTCGCGTGATCATGTATAAAGGTATTCTTGAGACTTACATCAAGTACACTTACGATGATTTACGTCGTAGCAAACTTGCTGAATCTTCAAAAGCTAAAGCTGTACCGT
>CAMLRE010000079.1 GCA_946482355.1 uncultured Bdellovibrio sp. | reverse complement strand
GAAAGAATTGTTTCAGATCATTTGCCAAACAATAAACCAATGTTACTTTTAAAATTAAACAACGGCTATGTCATAAATAACATGACAATTGATGATCGTTTTGGGCCAATGGTCAGGCTTGTAAAATTCTTATACGACGATCGACAAAAGCTTTATGAAGAACGTTTTCGTCTGCCAGATTATGCTGATTTTTAAAGTTATATTGGCAAAAAAAAGCCCAGGATCATCTCCCGGGCTTTTTTTATTTTATGAAGTTTATCAACTAAATTAGAAACCGAATTTCTTTTTAATATCATCAACGGCTTTTTTGCCTTTGTTTTGTAGCTCTTTTTTTGCTTTGTTTTCTAAGTCTTTCTTAGCTTGGGCGATTTTTTCATCAGCCACGTTTTTTTGTGCATCTAGCTTGGCTTGGGCTTCGTTCGCATTACCAACGTAACCTTTTGTTAAAGTAGAAATTTGTTTTTCGATTTCGCCCTTAACTTTACCGATTTCGTTATCGATCTTAACTTTGATCTCTTTATTTAGATCGTCGATTTTCTGTTTTACGCTGGCGCTTAAAGCGTCTTGCAACTTATCACCTAATGAAGATGAAACATCGACATCTAAGCTTGATAATGAACCCTTTGCTTCGGCTTTTAGGTCAAACGTTGTTAGCTGTGCAAAAGTGTTTTTAAGAATTTCTTCAACTACTTTTTCTTTCGCTGAAAGCTCGAATTTAACGTTGTTAAACGTATTTACTAAACCGATGTTGTACGATTTAAAACCTTCAGTCGCAGCTTTTGCGGCGATGTTGATTGAAGCGCTTGGCATCGCAATCGTACCGTCGTTGTTTTTCATTAACGAAATGGCTTGAAGCGGGTAGCTGGCTACAGCGAAATCCATTCCGGCAGCGGGTTCTTCTTTTAAGTTATTTAAGAACGCATCGACTTTCATGCCATGAATATTGTGTGATTTAAAATCACCGCTTAAGTGCATTTCGGTTTGTTTTCCGATTTGACGTTGGTTCGATACGATATTGCTGATCACACCCGTAATATCACCGTAGTCAGCTTGGGCGTTTGATTTCGAACTTACTTTTACTTTCTGAATCCAAAATAAAGGGTAACCGTTGGTCACCGGAAATTCGTAAGTTACACCTTCAGCGCGTGGGTGCGGTTGAATCGTATCGTCGTCTTCAGGCTTAACTTCTTTTTTCTTTTTGCCGCCGGCTAATAGCTTTTTAGAGTCTAAGTTCTCATTCACCATTTTAGAGTATTTTGGTGGTAAGTATTTTTCAGCCAGCTTATTGATTTTATCAAGTTTAGCAATATACGGATTTAAGTAATCCATGAAAATAGATTTAGCAATTTGTTTTGAATCTAGTTTCGGGATTTTCATGTGGTCTTTAACTGAAGCTATGTCCGCTTTAATTTGCTCATCTAAAGACGCGTAATCTTTTTTAATATTTGCAAGGTCAGCGTTAAATTCATTTTTCGTATCATTTACTAATTTTAGCTTTGCTTCAACTTCAGCTTTTAAAGCGTTGAACTGTTTTACAGACGCATCTAGCTCTTGCGGAGTTTTAAAATCTTTTACTTTGATAGCTTCAAACTTAGCTTTGTAAGCTTTAAAGTCAGCATCTGTCGGAAGCGTTTTGATTTTTGCATCCCAGTCTTTTTGTTTTGTTTCCCATTTAGCTTTTAGGTCGTTCGCCATTTGTTTTGATTTTAATTGCGATTCGATATTGGCTAACTGAGCTTTATAATCACCAGTTTGTAAGAACGCCGATAAATCACCTAAAAGGTTGCCTTTACCTTGTTCGTCAACTTTACCAATGGCTTTGTCTTTCACTTCAGAAACAATACTTGGTTCGTTTGATGGTGGCGGTGGAGGCGCTACTTTACCGCGGTATTTACGTTTAGACATGAACTGCACATTTTCAACAGCCATTTCTTCAACAACGAATTTTAAACGAAGTAAAGCGTCCCAGTTAACATCAAAACGGATTGAACCCAATTCGATGCTGTTAAAGTCAGGTTGTTCTGCACTTGTGATTTGTAAACCAGAGATCGCTACGTTGCCTTTTACAAACGAACTTTCAAAGTTTGCGATATTAACTTCTGTACCTAAAGCTTTGTAGCCGGCCCATTCAAGAGCTGATTTCATGTGTGAATCAAAGAAAAGTTTAAAATATACAGCACAAAGAACGACGATGATAAAAAATGGAATCACCGCGCTCCAGCGGATAAGTCCGCCTTCTTTGTAAACTTTTGGTTTTTGCGAATTTGGTGTTTGAGTTGTATCTGTCATAAATGATCCTTGTTCGCCTTTAATTAGTGACCGTAAAGATCGTTGTATTTTGTGTACCAAAGATAAAACTTACTGGCTTTAAGAGCTTTGTACGATTTCGACTGTTCAAAACGTGCAACCACAGTTGTGCGGTATTTTTTAACTGCAACTACAAAGGCGAAGTAGAAAAATGGACTTAAAAGTAAAGCCACTAAAAAACTTCCCATTACGATTGAATTGTTAAATCGCGTGTAAGGAATTAGCGGAATGTTATAAAGCTTAGTCCATAGCGGGCGTAACGATTGTTCTTCTAAAGCCCACTGGCCTAATGAGTTCGCCAGCGGGTCAATTAAGAACGCAACGAATTTAAAAACAAACGCCGATAAAAAGGCCGCTCCGAACTGAACGCGGAAAAAGAAAAGAATCGTTAAGATTAAAAATGTTTGTAGTGAAAAAAACGGGGAGAAACCTAAAAATACTCCCAAAGTTAAGCCCCAGGCGATTTGTGTCGTGCCATTTTCTGAATGCAGCATTTTGATCAGATTCAGAAGTTGTTTTAAAAGTATGGTCATAGTTTTACCTTTCTTTTGTTTTTAAAGTTGATTCAATTCTGGTGCTTTGGGTTTGTTACTTTTCTTTGACGTTGCAAAAAAGTAACCGCCCGGTAACGCCGTAATTAGCATAAAAAACTGCATTAAGCTTACGCCGGTTGTAATCGCTGTTGCTGTTGGAACATTGATCAGCGAGAAAATAAAATAAAACGCCGCTTGGCCAACGCCGATACCTGCTGGCGTTAGCGGAACAGCTGAAGCCATAAAAGCAAAGCAAGCCAGCGGTAAGAAAACAAAAACCGAAACCGGCTCTTGTGTCAGAGTTAGCGTAACTACGTACAGAAAGCCAATAGACATACACTGTACAAGAAAACTTACGCCAATAAATTTAAGCATAAACTGACTTTGCATAGCTTTAGTGATGTTCACTTGCATCTGTTCTGTAAATGAGAAAAGTTTTTGAAATAAGAAAAATTTAAACTTTTCGCGTAAGCGGGGAATAATTTTTTTAGAATGATATAAAAATAATAAACCTACACAGGCTAAGCACAGCATAAGAAGGCTGATGTGCAAAAGTTTAGTCAGAGCTTCGGACATGCCGAAAAAATATTCGATTAATAAAAACGAAGTTGAAAATAAGATTAAACAAAATAAACCAAGAACGCGGTCAATCGTAACTAACGAAAAGCTGATTTTTTTAGGAACTTTGTGCGATTCAGAAATCGCTAAAGCTTTAACAATATCGCCGCCGACACCACTTGGAATAAAGAAATTAAAAAAGTTTCCGATTAAAGTTTCTTTAGCCGCTGATTTATATGGGTATGTAATTTCTAAATTAACTAAGATGTTCCAGCGAAGGGCTAAAGCTAATGCGTGTAAGGCAAAAAAAACTAAACCGGCTGCGAGAATCGCGGGATTTTTAAAACTTAGGGTTAATTGATTGATATCAATAAACCCCATTTTTAAAACGAGAAGTAATAAAATAAAAGCAATGACCGGACGAAGATATCTCTTCAAGGCCGTAGAGGAAATTCGCATTCCCCTACGTTACATTATTTTGAGTGAGTATCAAAAATATTCTTAAGGTTTTTAAGCACAGCTTCTAAGTTGTGAAGTGGCAATGAAGTCGGCCCATCACACAGTGCTTTTTCTGGATCAGGATGAGTTTCTAAAAAGATACCATCCACACCCACAGCAACGGCTGCGCGACCTAACGGCCACACCATATCGCCACGACCGCCACTAGATTCACCAGTTGCGCCCGGTAATTGCGTTGAGTGTGTGCAATCCATGATAACTGGAAAGCCTAAACGACGCATTTCTACTAAACCTGTCATGTCATTGATTAAACGGTTGTATCCAAAACTTGTTCCGCGATCACAAAGTAAGATTTTATCGTTACCAGTTTGTACGGCCTTCTGCGCAATAGCTTTCATATCCCAAGGCGCTAAAAATTGACCTTTTTTAACATGTATTACGCGACCTGTTTTAGCAGCGGCCACCATTAAATCAGTTTGACGAGACAAGAATGCCGGAATTTGAATAACTTCTGCGTACTGAGCTGTTTCTGCAACCTGAATTGTTTCATGAACGTCAGTGATAAAGTTACAACCTACAGACACTTTAATTTTTTCTAAAGAGGCTAAAGCTTCTTTCATGCCTGGGCCGCGAAAACTTTTTAAGCTTTGGCGGTTAGCTTTATCAAATGAACATTTTAAAATCCAAGGAATGCCTAACGCTGTTGTTACACGCTTAATTTCTTTAGCGGTTTCAATCACCATGCCTTCATCTTCAATAATGTCAGGGCCAGCAAATAATACGAAACTTTTGCCATCACCCCAAGTGATGTTTCCGTATTTTGATTCTAAAGTTACCGTTTTTGCTAACGGTTTAAATTCATTAACTAGATTAATCATAAATATCCTTTTGGCGTAGTTCAGCTACGCCGTCTGCGTCTCCGCGCTTACGCCTTAATTGAAAATTCAACAGCGGTTTTTACAGCTGAGATAACTTTTGCTTGTTGTTCAGCAGTCATGTCCGGAAACATTGGTAATGAAATTACGTGTTGAGCAGCCCAACGTGCATGAGTGATATCGTGACGTTGTGGAGTGTTTTTCGCATACCAAGGTTGGTCAGGCATTGTCATAGGGTAGTGAACAGTTGTTGGAACACCTAACTCTTGGCATTTCTTTTGGAAAGCATCGCGGTTAGTTACAGTTACTGTGTACTGTGCCCAAACAGATTGGTTACCTTGTTTTACTAACGGAGTAGAAAACATAGGATCAACTTTTTCTAAACCAGCAAACGAAGTTGTAAAGTTTGTAGCGATTTTGTTACGAGCTTCAACTTCCCAGTCATATCTTTCAAGTTTAGCTAATAAAATCGCGCATTGGATTGTGTCTAAACGACCATTCACACCAAGACGTGTGTGGTAGTAACGTTTTTCAGATCCGTGCTCGCGAATTTCTTTCATCGCTTTATTTAAATTTTCATCGTTTGTGAAAATCGCGCCACCATCACCGTAGCAACCAAGTGGTTTAGCCGGGTAGAATGAAGTACCAGCAGCTGTTGTTAAAGCGCCAGATTTTTTATCTTTGTATTTTGCGCCATAAGATTGCGCCGTATCTTCGATAACAAACAAGTTATGCTTTTTTGCAATCGCGTTGATTTCTTCCATGTCAGCTACTTGGCCGTATAAAGAAACCGGCATGATCGCTTTTGTTTTTGGCGTGATCGCAGCTTCAATTTTTTTAGGATCGATGTTGAATGTTTTAGGATCGATATCAACATAAACAGGAGTCGCACCAGCTAATACGATGGTTTCAGCTGTGGCGATAAATGAAAACGCAGTGGTAATCACTTCGTCACCTTGGCCGATGCCTAAGGCCATTAATGGAATAACTAAAGCATCTGTTCCGCTGGCTACAGCTAAACAATACTTTGATCCAGTGTGGGCTGCTAATTTTTGTTCTAACTCAGCAACTTCTGGACCATTGATGTAGGCGCCGCTATCCAAAACTTTTTGAATGCGAGCATCAATATTAGATTTCAATGCGTTGTACTGAGATTTTAAGTCGATAAAAGGAACTGACATGTAAGCCTCCTGCTAGAGTGAAAACGATAAATAGTAGTATGCCTCAAGTATTGGACTGATGTCACGATGTGGAAAAAAAGCTTCACGCAAGAGGTAAATCCTGACAAAATGATATCTTTCAACTGGACCACGGAGGGTTTCATGAAGATTAAATCTTCGACTATTGGAATTGGTGTTGTTTTATCGGCTTTAACCATCATTCCTTTCACTTACGCCGCGCAAACAAAGGCCTCAGAACCATCATCTGAGATTCCTGAAAAACGCGAATATCCGCTCAATGAAAAAGCAGAGCCTTGTGATGATTTTCATAAGTACGTGTGCAGCAACGTAGAAGCGTCTTTTAAGCTTCGTGACGACCGCAGTGCCCACTTTTTTGCCTTTGAAGATTCTGATGAACGTTTATTAGAAAAGAAAAAAGCTTTCTTTAAAAGTATCGATGGCGAGAAAAAACTAAGCCCACGTTCGTTACAAATGAAAGACTATTACAAAGCTTGTATGAATGAAGAAGGTGCCAAAGCTGAAGAAAAAGCTTTAGTGGCAGTACTTCGTACGGATTTAGATAAAATTAAATCAATTGATGATTATATCAAATTAGCTAAAGAAAATATGCTCAATGAAAAGTGGACTTTTATTAGCTACGATTTAGGGCCAAATATCGATAATCCTAAAATCTACGATCTAATGTTTGATGTGGGTTTTATGTTCTTACCAGAGCATAGCTACTACGATAACAAAGAATTAATGTCAGCGTACCGTGATCTGATCGTCGATTTTTTCACGACAGTTTACCCAGAAGGTAACAAAGACGAATTTAAAAAACGCGCGCAAGCGATGGTTGATTTTGAAACTCGTTTTAAGACAACTTACCCAATGCCGGCTGAATTTAGAAAACGTTGGACTGAGCCTCGTTACGTAACGCGCGAAGATTTTTTAAAACGCACTTCAGCTATCGGTTTAGATGATTTTATCAAAAAAAATATTCCGAAAAAAACTTTAGTTCGTGATTTTATTCCTGAAAGTTTTGAGTTCGTTCAAAAAGAACTTAAGAATGAAAACCTACAGGTTTTAAAAGATATTTATTTCTTCAGATCAGCTCGTGGTTTTATGGATGATGCCTACCCTGAGCTTTATAAAAAACGTATGGAATTCAGCCATAAATTTTTAGGTGGGCCTCCAAGTCGTCCGGATCGTCAAGAGCGTTGCACGACATCGGTTATGGGTGCGTTTAACCGTGAATTAGATTTAGAAATGCTACCGCGTTTATTTCCGAACTTTCCGTCAGCAAAAATGAAAACTGTAGCTGAAGACGTTCGTAAATCAATCATCGCGGGTCTTAAAGCGAACAAATGGTTATCAGCTGAAGGCAAAAAAGGCGCGATTGCAAAAATCGAACACGCTAAACTTCAATTGATCCAGCCTTACACTGATAAAGAGTGGGATTTTAAACCGATTCAAAAATACTCAGCTGAAAAACCTTATTACAACGGTAAACTTTTGGCTTTACAAAGTCACAAACGCAGTCTGAAAAAATTTAAAGAAGGCGTAAACCAAGAAGCTTGGGGAATGGGACCTTTAACGGTTAACGCTTACTACTCAGCTGATAAAAATAAATTCGTTATGCCGATTGGTATTTTACAGTATCCATTCTTCGTTCCAGAAGGGGATGTGATTGAAAATCTTGGCGCAGTTGGTGCTGTAGTAGCCCACGAATTAGGTCACGCGATTGATGATGAAGGTTCTAAGTTTGACGATAAAGGCCGCCTTAAACAGTGGATGTCTGAAGAAGACGTGAAAAACTTTAAAGAGCGCGGACAACGCATGGTTGAGCAATTCAACAAAATTGGTCATAACGGCGAATTAACATTAGGCGAAAATACCGCTGACCTTGTAGGGCTTACATTTGCTTATAGGGCTGCTTTTCCTAAAGGCGAAGGCTCGTTAGAAGATAAAAAGAAATTCTTTATCGCTTACGGCCGTTTATGGTGCGGTGTAGCCCGTGAAAAAATGAAAGAAATGCTTTTAAAAACTGACCCACATAGTTTAGGTTATGCTCGTATCAACGAACAGGTTAAGCACCAACCTGGCTTTGCGGAGGCGTTTGCATGTCAACCAAAGAACAAG
>CAMLRE010000078.1 GCA_946482355.1 uncultured Bdellovibrio sp. | reverse complement strand
AGCTTCTTTTAATTGATTTAGAGCTTGGTTCTTTTTCAGCCGTACACATCTGCACGTCAAACTGTAAACCATTAAGGCTGACACTTACCCCGCGCTCAATCACGATCAGGTTTTGATTCTTATCGTAAACAAAGTCAGTAACACCCATCTCGGCCCCTAAACCACTGCCGATATACTGAGGAATTGGGTAAGACCATTCGTTTAAAACTGAAGTTCCGGCTGAAGCTGAACCTTCAATCATAATAAGTTTATTACGCTCTTGAACCAGCGGCCCTTCTAAAATAGCACCCCATAAGCCAAGCTCGGCATCCATACTTAAACCTTCAAAACCTTTATTGTTTTGCGTGCCACGAATTTGTAAACCGGTACCGTTAGCGATAAATTTTTGTGGCAAAGTCACATCGGCTATACGTTCACCGCTTGAATTGATCCAAAACAAAGCCACAGGCTGACGAGGCTTTTGGTTTAAATCACCTTCGCTTGAAATCAAAATACGATCTGGCGAAATGCGCGCTAAGCCTTCCATGTCTAAGAAGGTTTTATTATCAACCGGCTTAGCAACTCGTAACCATTTAAAATCTGTCGTGTTTAATTCTGATTTTTGCGAATCATATTTTAAGGTTAAAATACGCGGATGCCCTTGGTTACCGCGATCATCAGACACGAAATAAATTTCATCACCTAATTTACTGCAACCTGAAAGACCACCAATCGTGTAATTTTCAAATTTAGTTTGCGCTGGAATTTGCCAAACTTTTTTTAAGGTAAATTTAGGCGACGCCGCCCAAACCGGTAGCGCTAATAATAACGAAGAAAGCATTAAAGTAAATTTCATAAGCTTTAAGATTGTCGGCGCGCTTTGCAGGCCTGTAAAGTGTTTTGCATAAGCATTGCAATCGTCGTCACGCCAACGCCGCCAGGAACAGGGCTTTGCGCTGATAGCCAAGTGTCATTTTCAACAGCTTTAACCACATCACCCGTTAGTTTGTGCCCTTCGGCGCGGTGAATACCGACGTCAATGACGATAGCCCCTTGTTTAAAATCAGATTGTTTAAAATATTCTGATTTACCAATCGCCACACACACGATGTCGAAAGTTTTAATTTCTGACATTAAGTTTTCAGATTTTGAATGAAATAAAGTTACCGTCGCATTTTCTTGGGTTAATAAATGCACGAGCGGCGTTCCCACGATTTGACTGCGCCCGATCACTGCCACTTTTTTGCCTGCGATTTTGATATCGTAATATTTTAAAATTTCAACAATCCCCGCCGGTGTGCAAGGTTTAACAATGGCATCACCGACAACCATCGAACCGATATTTGTTTTTGTTAAACAATCAACATCTTTGGCAGGAGCAATTTTTTCTAAAGCTGTACGTTCGTGAATATGTTTCGGCAGCGGAAGCTGAACTAAGATACCATCGACTTTTGCATTTTTGTTAAGTTCATCAATTTTTGCCAGAAGCTCATTTTGCGAGATTTTTTCATCCAAACGAATCACTTCAGAAGAAAACCCCAACGCTTCACACATGCGGGCTTTGTGGCCTACGTAAACTTCACTGGCCGGATCTTTTCCCACCAAAATGACACTTAAATGCGGAAGAGCTAATCCTTTTTGAGGCCATGAGGCGATTTCAGCTTTGATATCTGCTTGGATTTTTTCACTGACCGGTTGGCCCTTAAGTAGCTTCATCGTTGACCCTCATTTCGTGCTGGTTTATCTGTGAGTCTTAAAACTACCAAAATAGTGAGCGATTTCAATAGGTTACAAACAGCAACACAATCAATGGTTTCTTGACCCAGAAGCTATTTTCTACTAGATTGCAAAGTCTGTCCTTAAAAAAATTCAAACTTACAAAGAGGTCTTACAATGGCTGAAAAAGTTAAACTTTCAAAAGATGGTAACTCAATTGATTTCGTTCAATCTGAAAGCTTACCAACGTCATTAAAAAAATTCCGCCAATCACCTGAGATCGAAGGTTTTTACCGTTTTATTTTTGAAAACGATTTACAAAAAGAAGCTTACGAAATTTTAGATCGTATCGTAGCTGCCCGTAAAGCCGCTAAAAAAGCTCAAAAAACTGAAACTAAACAAGCGGCTAAATTAGAAGCTCAAGCCGCAGCGGCCGCTTTAAAAGCAGCAGCTGAAGCAAAAGCGAAAGCAGCTAAAGCGGTTCCGGTAGCCAAAGCTCCTGCAAAACCTGCAGCTAAAGCAGCTCCAGTAAAAGGGGCGGCTAAAGTTCCAGCTAAGCCAGCAGCGAAAGTGGCAAAACCTGCTCCAAAAGTTATTCCAGTAGCTAAGAAAAAAGCTAAAAAGTAATCCGGCAAATCCGGTTTTCTCGAATTCCGGATTCTACAAATTATAAATCGCTAAGCCTCTAAAGTTTAGCGATTGCAAAAAGCCTCCTTCACGGAGGTTTTTTTATGTCCAAAAAAATTCTAAAAAATAAAAAAGGCCAAGGCTTAATCGAATACTTAATGTTAGTAGCCTTAATCGCGGTAGCTACTATCGGAGTTGTTAAAGTCGTTGGTTTTAACTTAGGTAAACAGTACGAAAATGTTAACCGTGCTTTAGGAGCCAAAGGCCAAGAACTTCAAGCTGAAAATGCCAGTGACGGAGCTTTAGCACAAAAAGATTTATCGAACTTTTTAGATGGCGCTAAAACTAACAACGGTAAAAAATAATAAAGGTCAGGCTTTAATAGAAACGTCTTTCCTGCTCGTTATGACAGGAACGTTTCTATATATTCTTTTACGCTGCCTTTTATCTGTGATCGTGCGCGTGTCGTTAGATGCCGCCGCAGAAGATTATTTCTTCTGCGAGTTAGCCGGTAAAGCTAACTGCGCTCAGCGTTTAGAGAGCCGTTTACTGAATAATCAAATGCGTGATGTCTCTTATAAAGTTCAAAAATCCACGAACAAAACCGTTCTGACAGTTTCAGCCAGTCGTTTATCTTCGATAACTATTACGCGTGAGTTTGATTATGAAAAATTTAGACAAAAATTCTAAAGGATTTATCAGTTTAAATTTAAGCCTGATTCTTAGCATTTTTATTAGCCTGTATTTCACGGGTGCTTTTGCTATTGCGATTTCGCAGCAGCGTGATTACGTGCGCAGTACTTGTGTTAACGAAGCCACTGATTTGCAAGCAGCCACATTAAAAAATGTACGCTACCTTTTTTCATTTAATAAGCCCTCTACTATCTTACGCAGAAGTATTACCGCGGCCAAAATCACCTTGGCTCTAGCCGTAGCTACGATGGATGCCCCGCTGGTTGCAGCGACCGAAAAAATACTTAACGGTCTTTACCGTTCACAAGATGCTTTGGATAAAATTCAAAAGGCAATTATCTTTAAAGCCCGTGCCGAGCTTGGCGCAAAACATGTGGCCCTGACTGCAAAGATCAATTCTGGCCAGTGGGACGAAGCCAAACCGTGGAATAAAATGATTTCGATGCTGAGTTTTTTTAGACCAAAAGGGTTTCCCAAATTAGCTATCCGACCGGATTCGGAGGGCGGAGTAGCCCCGAATTACGAATGGGAACCTGATGCCGAAAAGAAACTTACCCTGGCTTACTCTTGGAATATGTTCTTTAAGACTGAAGATGACTACCAAACCATACTGCAGTGGATGAACACCATTAAAGTTGAATGTTCGGTAGCTCCCAACTTAAAGGAAGACAAATGGCAATTAACAATCAACGCGGACAAGTGATCGCTGAATATGTAATTACAATGCTGTTATTTACAGCCCTAGTAACGGCGGTAACGACAATGAGTAAACGCCAAAGAGCTATTTCTGATAAGTACAAAATTTCTAAATCGGTAAAGGGTCACTAAATGGATATTAAATCACGCTTAAAAATTTCACTGCAGCAGCATAAGTACTTTGTATTTATGTTTGTGTTCTTTGTTTTTGTTTATATCTACACAACGTTAGATGAACGTGGCGGTGAAAAACCGCAAGAAAAGCTTTTAACGGTAGACACGTTAATTCCTAATGGTTACGCGCTGGTGCCGATTGAGTTAGAAAATATCACAGCCATTGCAAGCCTTATTGAAGGTTACGGTGTAGTGGATATTTACCTAGGTAAAAACAGTTCGCGTAACTCTAAAAAGATTTTTCAAAAAGTTAAAATCTTACGCGCACCAAATAACCCGAACGCTTATTCGTTACTTCTACCCGATCATTTATCGAGTGAATTGTTAAAATACGACGGGCCATTTTTTGCGGTTATTCAGAATAAAAGTGAAGCCAGTGATAATCCCGCAGTTCATGAACAAGCTGCTGCCAGCAAAAAAAGCGTAAAGATTGAATACAACGGAGGATAAAGTGAAATTTTTAGTTTTATTATTAGTTTTAATCAGCTGTACAAGTTTTGCCGGCGAAGGCATCGTGCTTGTGGCTCATAAAAACACTCCGCTTGAAGATTATAAAAAGATCTGTGCGAAAAATAATTATCTTTGTTTTCCGAAGGCGTTTACAACACTTACAAAAAAGCAAACACCGCATTTTGATTTCTTGGTTGAAAACTTTGATTTAGACAACAAGGATTATGTTGCCCAGTTTTCTAAAAAATTAACATTAAGTTTAAAAGAAGATGATTTAACTTTAGAGCAAATCAAGAACTTAATTTTAGCGACCGAAAAAATTGCTTTAAACAAAGATGCAAAACTTTCTGATGAACTTAAAAAGCTTAAAAAGATTTACGACGTGTTCGGTAAATTAACTGACGAAGATTCAGATAAAATGATTTTTGTTGCCGGTAAAAATGTGGCGAACAACTTACGTAATCGTTTGTTGCTTGATCCTTATTTAAATGAGCTAAAGCATGTTGAAATAGATTACGTCTCGATAACCCAAAATGATGAAAAGAAATTCTTTTTAAACGGCGACTGTGATCACCCCCGTTACACTGAATTTGTAAGCCAGCTTGATTTACAAGTGCTGCCACATTTTTCAGAAGGTGGCTGTAACTTAAGCCAGAAATATAACTGGGGCACAGATTTAATGGCTGACCATTTTAAAGAGCATAAAAATAAATATCTGATTGGCCTTGCGGCAGCAGCTACGATTTTCTTTTTAAAGTCTTACGAAATTTCTAGCGGAAGCGAATAACTTCGCTTTCAAAGTTAATGGCAATGATCCCCTGATCATCAAACTCAGTTTGGCATTGCCCCCACCCAGAAGTTGGATAAGTGTGAAAGCGCTTCCAATCTTCTGAGGGTTTCGGGATTGATTTTGCACTTTCTAATAAAGCTTTGCGGGTTAGTAATAGGTTTGTCGGCTCAATCGGCGAATCAGAGCCGAAATCAACATGAATTCGGTTTTTACGAAGAGCTTCCCATTGAAATAAGTATTTTGTTAAATCACCAATACAATCTTGTAACCACGGGTGATCTGATAACCAGTGGCAAGGCTGCATATGCACATAAACATGTAACGGCTTTAATAGCGGAATTGTTTCTGGTCGTAAAAGCTGGGCATGTTCAATATGAATTTTACCCAGTAACCCGGCCGCTGAAACTTCACGGGCACATTGAGCCACCGTATGAACGGCTTCATCACCGATACAGTGAATCGCGACTTCCATTTTATTGCGCCAGCAGTAAGCAATTGTGGCTTTAACATCTGTCGCTGACCAAATTAATAAACCACGTTGGTTTTCACCGACATAGTTTTGCGATAAGTACGCTGTTTTTGATCCTAATGAACCATCGATAAAGATTTTTAAACCTTTAACTTTTAACTGCGGGCACGGGTTATCTAAACATTTTTGATATTCGCTTAAACCACGATCTAAATCTTTAACAGATTCAACTGTGATAAAACCTTCGCAGTAAATTTTTAACTTTTGCTGTTCACACAATGCTTTTTGCAATTGCCATTGGCGAAAGGTCATCGACATATCACGCACGTGCGTAAATCCACCGGCATTAAAGATTTCACCGGATTTAAGTAAAAACTGTGACAGCTGTTGATCGCTGTAATCAGGAAGCATAAGTAGTGCGTTGATATGCGCTTGATCTTGTAAAATACCGATCGGTTCGCCGTTTAAATCACGAAGAATTTTTCCGCCTTGTGGGTCTTTTGAAAAATCAAAGCCTTTTTGTTTTAAAACTTCAATGGCTTTTGAATTAATCCAGCTGCTGTGGCCATCAACGCGTGAAAAGAAGACTGGAGTTTCAGGAAAAACTTTATCTAAAATTGATTTATGCGGAAGATCTGCGGGCACCCAGTTGTTATGATTCCAACCAAACCCGACAAGCCAACGATCACTAGAACGATCACCGCGGTAATGATGCTGTTCGATTTTAAGCTCTGAAACGCTGGCCGCTGATTTTAAATCACGCAGTGAAAGTTCCAAGGCCACTTGGCCTGTTCCTAGAAAATGTGTGTGACTATCAAAGCAGTTATTAATCGTTTCGCTCATGTAATTTATTTCTATCAGATCTTATGAAAGAAGACAAAGTTGGAGAAATAAAAAAAGGCTGAGTTTTTATGCTCAGCCTTTTTACATTTATAAATTTGTTTTTGACGACTATCTTCCGCCACCTGGGTTTGGAATCGTAACTTGTCCACCCGTTGAAGGAACTGTTGTTCCTGTGCCTGGGTATGTTGGATAAGTTGTTCCGCCACCTGGAATCCAAGAAGGAGGTGTCGACATTGCCGAACCAAATTGCATAGTACCTACTGAAGGAGCTGCTACGCCGATTGATCCACCTAATGAACCAGAACCGTAGTAACCACCGCCTGCCGTACCACCAGAGTAAGCTCCTGTGTAAAGCATTTGTAAACGCATTTGTAAATTCATGATCTCTTGCTGAACTTGTTGAGCTTGCATTTGAACTTGAATTTGACGTTGATACTGCTGCTGCTGAGCTTGTAACTGAGCTTGGTAGTATTGCATTTGCATTTGAGCTTGCTGTTGTTGCATTTGTAACATCTGCATTTGCATTTGTGGGTTATTCATATAAGTACCCATCATCGGAATACCACCGTTAACTGCAACACCGATTCCGCCATTTACAAAGTTACCCATCATCGGATAACCACCCGTCATTGGGAAACCGCCGTTAGCTGCTAAACCACCATTGATCGCAAGACCACCGTTAGCAAATGTTCCAATACCAGGACATGGCCACTGAACACACATCATTTGACTACCCGTCATCGGGAAGCCACCATTCACTGCTAAACCACCATTGACCGCAAGACCGCCGTTCATTGGAAAGCCACCGTTCATCGGGAATCCGCCATTCATAGGGTATCCACCTGTCATCGGATAGCCACCAGTCATCGGGAAACCACCGTTAGCCGCGAATCCGCCATTAACTGCAAAGCCCCCATTGATTGGAAATCCACCTGTCATCGGGTATCCACCATTCATAGGATAACCGCCGACCGCATTTCCATACATTGGATAACCGATTCCACCATTAACAACACCGTTAACTGCGAAACCAGGACCGTAACCATATGGCCATCCGCCATTTGGACCAGCCATCATACCACCCGGACCGTAACCTGGAGGGTACATACCACCACCCCATGGAGTTCCGAACATACCTTGAGGATAACCGAACGCACCACCTGGACCGTAAGGGCCGTAAGCACCCATCGCTCCACCGAATGGTCCACCCATTCCGCCGCCTGCTCCGTAAGGAAAACCTGTTCCACCGAAACCAGCGCCGCAACCGAAACCACCTAAACCAGATCCACCGTTAATCGCACCGTAAGCACCAGCTAATACGAATGGTAAACCAAGGCCAACTGCTGTTGGATAACCTTGTTGTGGAGGGTAACCTAATTGCGCAGAGTATTCTGCATTTCTGTCATCATATTGTTTACCGATATAACCTAAACCTAAACCGATACCGATTGTTCCTAAGATAGAAACCCAGTCACGTTTTGGTTTTTGATATTCACCATCACGGTCACCGCTACCACACTCTGGGCAGTCGCCTTCAAGTTGTGTTTTAGCGCGGTATTCACGTTCAATCGCTGCACGCTCTTTAGCATCAGAGATCGCATA
>CAMLRE010000077.1 GCA_946482355.1 uncultured Bdellovibrio sp. | reverse complement strand
GTAGCCCTCTCCAAAGAACGAATCAATAAAACCTTGTAATTTTTGGTGAGTTTCTACTTGGGCCATTTGCTCTGCTAAAAACGAAAATTGAGCGGCGGCTTGCAGGGTTAAATGCTTCTCATTTAGGCCGGCAAATACGATGTTATCTAACTTTGCCGCCAAGAACGCGTTTTCTTGTTTAAGATAAGCCACAAACTTCATCCAGCCTTCAGAATTAAGAGCTGGTTTCGGTGCTTTTACCGGAGCGGACTCCGTTTTATGGGGGAGTCCTTGAAACTTTGGGGTTCCTACCGCCTGTGGTGCGGCTACATGAACGCCTGAAAGTAAATTTTGAATATCAGCGATTCTTGGCGCTTGCGCCATGCGAAGTAAACAAACTTCAAAAACCATAAAAGGATCAGTGGCGCGCACTAAATCCGATAATGATTTTAACGCCATATCAAAAAGCATATGCAGATCAGAATCTGACTGCGTTTTGGCAAATTCTTTTAACGCTTGCGACTCTTCGATCGGTAAATCAATTAATGATTCATTATCGGGAGCCGTTTTTAAAACGATGGTGTGGCGTAATAATTGAATCAGCTCTTCAAAAAATAATGAAGGGCTTGTTCCCATCGTGTGAGCTTTTTCAAGATCAGCGATGATGGCTTTTGGATTACGTTCAATCAGGTGGGCGAACACATCGTAAATTAATCCACGATCTGTTAAACCTAAAACTCCAGCCACGTTTTGTTCAGATAATTTACCCGTTGTGAAATTCACAACCTGGTCTAACAAGCTTAAAGAATCACGGGCTGAACCATCACCTTGGCGCGCGATAAGCCATAGGGCTTTTTCGTCAGCTTCGATGTTTTCAAGATCACAGATTTTTTTTAATAAACCTGTTAATTGTTTGAAAGGAATTCGGCGTAAATCAAAACGTTGGCAGCGAGAAAGAATGGTCTGAGGAATTTTATGAACCTCAGTTGTGGCCATCATGAAGATTACGTGAGCTGGTGGTTCTTCTAGCGTTTTAAGTAAAGCATTAAACGCCGAAGTCGATAACATGTGAACTTCGTCGATAATAAAAATTTTGTATTTACCTGATGTTGGCATGAACATCACGTTGTCGCGAAGATCACGAATCGCATCGACACCATTGTTCGAAGCACCATCGATTTCGATAATATCAACAGCCGAACCTTTGTTGGCTTCAACACATGAATTACAAACATTGCACGGAGCAAAGTTCACAGGGTTTTCACAACGAAGTGTTTTAGCTAGGATACGGGCTGAAGTTGTTTTTCCGGTTCCGCGAAGACCGGTAAATAAAATCGCGTGCGGAACACGTCCAGATTTTAGGGCGTTAATCAAAGTTTGCGAAATATGACTTTGTCCAACCATTTGGTCGAACGTTTGCGGTCGATATTTGCGGGCAAAAACTTGATATGACAAAACGAAGTCCCCTAATTCGAAAAGTTTGTCTGCGACAAAACAAAAGAGCTGGGCACCCCATATCGCAAAGCTCTTTAAACACCGTTGCTTCCTTCCGGACCTAGCGGAATTCATTAAAGAGTCAATCGTATGGGACCCAGCCATTGTTGGGTTTAACTGAAATCCCCTCTGTGAGCAGTGATTAACACCCCTGGTCACAGCAGATTGTTACATTGTAGATTTTGTTTCCAGTTTTGAGGCGCCAAAACCCATAAAGACGATCTCAACGTGGCGTTCAATTCGCTAAAGGAAGTCGGGTTGAGGACGTCCTATGAAAACAAATTCCAAATTGGTTACTTTATTAGCTTTTTTGCTAAGTTTTGTAGCGACTTTTCAAGCCTCAACTGGCCAAGCCAAAACCGTTTGCACGATGACATTCAATTCTGAAAACGAGCGTGCGGTTTTTACCAAAAACCTAGCACCCCTAGGATATGACATTGTTGAGCTTACTCCTGAAAGTAAAGATCCGCGCTGGTTTCAAAGCGCCTGCAATTCGCAAGTTAAATGCGACATTCTTTTAATGTCGGGTCACTTCGGCGGATTATTTTTCGGCGAAGGTGGCAAAGCTTCAACACTTTCTGTGCAAGATATGATTTCAGCGCGCGAAAATAACTCGTGCGGAAACATTCTAGATGCCGAAGCGGTTTATTTAATGGGGTGTAATACTCTAGCTTCAAAAATTAAAGATCACCGAACAATCGATCAGTATTTACGTGTGTTAGTGAATGACGGTTTCCCTCTGAATTTAGCCGAAAATGTGGCCTCGGCCCGTTATTTAAATTTCGGCCAATCCATGGGCGAAATCATGACACAAGTTTTTATGAATTCAAAAATGATCGCCGGTTTTGATTCAACCGGGCCCGTCGGCGCACAGGCGGCTCCGCTATTACAAAAAGCTTTTAACAATTCAACTCAAGATGAAAAAATGTCGACCGGTGTTGGTGCTAAAGCCATCAAAACGCAATTTGCAAAACACAATATGCGAGTGATTAACCCCACACAAATTGCTGCCGATGAAAATTTAAAAGGCGCTTTAACGTCTGACCCATTTGCTGCGCAAAATGCCTGGAAAAACATTTTATCTTCGCAAGCTTCAATCAGAAAATACTGGGATTTTATCACGCGTCAGCAGTTAAATAGTTCATTATCACAAGTGATTTTTAACGAACCGGCAGTTCGCACACGCTTAGAAACAACATTTATTGAAATTATTAAAACCGCCCAGGGCTTATCAGCAATTCAGTTAAAATCGTTAAACTTTTTAAAACGTTTTCAGGTTATCCCCACAGAAATCCACACTGGCGCAGTTCTAAAAATCGTCGCGGGTATTTTATCAAAACAAATAGACTACGTTAGTGCTGACCAATTATGTGAAATTTTTAAAGAACAAAAAGATTTAGTTTTACCTGAAGCTTCAAAACAAAAGATTCTTCAGAGCGAATACCGTGATTTCTTAAATAAATGCCATGGCGAACCGCAACCAATAAACGGAACACCAGCACTTCGTTGTTTGCGTGGTGATGGATCAGGCCGCCATGACTGGGCTTGTTTAACAGATAACTGGGCAAATCTTGATATTCCGGCTTGTCAGTACGCTAAATCTAAAAATGCAGATCCCGAAAATGCAGATGATATGCTTTGGTACTGTTATTCAAAAATGTTAGATCTGGGCCAGTTAAAACGCCCGGGTTGTTTAGAATTAACCCATAGTTTTTCGATTCTATCGAACCAACTTAAAATGAATTGGAACTGTTTAAACCGTGTCTATTAATAACTATTTTTGTTTTTACCTGTTAGAAATTTCGACAGTGATTGTGTCTCACTTTGAGAAAATCACCCTCTGAAAATCATTAAAACCACTTTTTACACCTTAAAACAAATTTAACAGCAGCTGGCACGGTTGGACTGCTTCTTGAACTAATCAAGCTTGTTACAGAAGTTTTTAACTTTTTAGGAGAACAGGTTTATGAAAAAGTCGATTGGTTTATTATCAGCTTTAGTTGTTTCAACAACGTTTATCGTTAATTGTCAAAAAGCTCCAGATAAAAGACGTGTTCGTCCTTCAGGTGGCTCAGGCGCACAAACAGATGTAGTAGGTGAAAAAGCAAAACTACCTACAAAAGTTTGCAGCAAAGATTTAATGACTGAATTTACTTCTTTTTCGGCTCTTTATAAAAAAGTGACAGCAGCTAAAGTTTCTGAGCACTCAACAGCAGAAGAACTTAAAGCTATGCAAGCTGACTTAGTTACTGCACTTGATAAATGTGATAAACTTATTCCTCAATTTACAGCTTTAGGTGAATCTGAAAATTTCGGCTGTTTAAAAGACGGCGGTGTTAAATCAGAAGAAAATTCTTTAACTAAAGCGCAAGTGACTCAATGGTGTAACTACGCGGGTGTGATTTTAGAAAGAGATCACAACCACCCGAACGCCTATTCAACAGCTGCTAAAGACGCTAAAAAAGCAGAAGCTAACATTAAAGAAATCGAATCTAAATTTTTAGGTAAAGACTTTAAAGTTTCTGAAGAAGCTTTACATATGATGTACGAAGGCCGCACTAACTTAGCTTCATTCTTAGCTGAGGGCGAAGTTCAAACAGATAAAAGCCAAGCTATGACAGCTTCTCAAACAGTTTGTACAGCGATCGGTACAGGTATCGCTCAAGACCAAGTTTTAACAGCTCCGGTTTTAGAATTTATTAAATTTGAAAAAGCAGAAAAATCAGCTTTCAAAGATATCGGTGTTGAATACAATGATAAAGCAACTTTAATTTCTTTCACACTTTCACAAGCGCAAGAAGAAAATAACGAAAACAGTGAATCAACAACAACGACTGGTGCATTACTTTGCTTA
The DNA here is from genome assembly GCA_946482355.1 of uncultured Bdellovibrio sp. The sequence goes on along the minus strand of CAMLRE010000077.1, from coordinate 3,770 downwards.
AACTTACCATTCGAAAAATTAACTGCAGCTCAATTAGAAACTGCATTCGGTAAAGCGATCACTTTAGCTCCAACTAAAGTTACAACTGAAGTAACTGGTGGCGCTTCTGAAGCGGCGGTTGTTTCAACTCCTGCGGCTTCTTCAGCTTCTGCAACAGCAAAAACAACTGATAAATTAGCAGCCGCTCAACCTGAAGGTTCACCACAGCAAGCTCAATTAGAAGCTGCTATGGCGCCGACAGCTAAAAAAGAAGCTGAACAAAAAGCTGCAGATGAAAAAGCAGCTCAAGAAAAAGCCGCAGCTGATAAAAAAGCCGCTGACGAAAAAGCTGCTAAAGAAGAAAAAGCTAAAGAAGAAGCTGCTGCTAAAGAAGAAAAACAAGCGGCTGCTCCTGTTGCATCTGCAACAGTAACTGTAGCCCCGGCACAAGCGGCTTCAAGCCCTGTACAAGCTGAAGAAAAAGTTGTTGAAACAGAATTTACAGCTTTAAAAGAAAAAGCTGTGCGTTTAGAACAAGAAGCTAAAGATGCTGAAGCTGAAGTAAAAAAATTAGAAGCAGAAAAAGCTAAAGCTGAAGATATCGCTCAAGCTAAAACAAAAGCTCGTATCACTCGCGAATCAGCAAATGCAGCGATGAAAGAATTAAACTCAGCTGCTAAAGCTGCCGGTTTTACTAAATATATCTAATCTTTAATAATCTTGCGGAGGGAATCAAACTCCTCCGCCCAGTATCTGTAAGTGTTAAATTCAGGAAATATCTTCGGAAAGCTTGGATCATTCCAACGATTTAAAATCCAGCCCGCATAACAAATCACACGATAAGCTCTTAAATACGGAACTAATTGTAATTGACGATCGTCAAAGTGACGAAGTGTTTCGTAGCCTTTTAAAAATAATTCGAATTCTTTTGTTGGCGCAAAATCCTGATCTGGAAAAATCATCCAGAAATCCTGAACCACCGGCCCATTGATAAAATCATCAAAATCCACAATCGTGATATCGTCTTTACCGTTATCTAATAAATTACCACGGTGAAGATCACCATGAATGCGTATAAAGCCCAGGGGATCAAGTTTTTCATCAAGAGTATTAAACACATGATCTGCTAATTCCATGTACTGGTGGCGCACTTCAGGAGCAATAACATCATTTAACTGATCAAGCACAGCCCATTTGTTATCTTGTGTGGGGCCAAAGAAATTACGGTTGTAAGCTTCTTTTTTTTCGCCGGTATTGTGAAGTTGCGCTGTCAGTGACCCTAGTTTTTCGAATTGAGGTAAAAGCACTTCTTGCATCATACGGCCGCGCACTTTTTCATAGAAACAATAAAGAATACCGTTGGCGTTAAAAACGGTTTCATTGTTTTTAGCTTTTAAAGGTAAGCCCACTGACAAACCGTCAGCGTGCAAATCAAAACAAAATTCATGTTCATCTTCGATAGTTTCTTTTGACCAGCGCTGAGGGCGAAAGAACTTAGCAATTACAGATTTGCCGTCTTCTAACTTGATATCAAAAACGCGGTTTTCATAAGAGTTTAATTGGTGAATTTCGCCAGTTGGCGTATAGCCGTTTAAATCCGCGCACTTTAAGATTAAGTGCGGATCTAAGTTAAAAAACTGATCTGTTGTAGCCTTCAAATTAGCTGTCATTGATCAAATCACCCTTGCATATCTTACAATGAAAAACCCATGTTTTGGCCTACAGTAACGATATATTCGTTTTAAGGCTAGTGAATTATGGTCTCTGGCTTGCTTTAGTTCGTACCTTGATAGGTTTTAATTTTTTAGAACGCGGAGGCTTCAATGTTGAACCAAAAATCACTTTTAATTTCATTAGCAGTGCTAGCGGCTTTTACAATCACATCAACAGGTTGTGGTAAAAGTAAAGAATCCCGCAGCGATGTGCGCGGAACAACAGTTACGCAACAAGGTGATGCCCAAAACGTTGATCAATTACCTGAGCTGCCTGCTGAAGGCGAAGATCAAGCAGGTATCGGCCAGCTTCCTCCAGCTACAGTTATCGATGGCGTTAAAGAATTACCTAAATCAACTGACAGCGGAAACTTAGCCGGCGAAGGCGGTACGTTAAATCCACTTCCTAAATCTGGCGAAGGTGATGGTAAAGGTTCAGTTGATTTACCTCATTCAGGTAAAGGTAATAAAAAAACAAACAGTGCAGTGAGTGTTAAATTTGATGAAGCTGAAGCGGTAAAAACAGGTGGTAAACTTGAAGCTTTAAATTTCACAAGCTCTGGTAACGATGGCTTAATGACTGAGTTTCGTAGCTACAATAATAAAGTAGCCGCTGAACAAAAAACAAAAAACTTAAACGTAGCTAAAGCTGTGTTAAACGCAAAACTTAAACGTTCAACAAGCGCTGGCAGCATGTTAGTTGATTTAACTTTAGATGAATCACTTGATGGCGTTAAAAAAATCACGTCATACAGATTACAAGGAACTTCGTCGCAAGCTGGTGACCGCCAAATTTTAAAACAAGTAAACACAAATGGTGATTTAGAGTACCAAGGTGGATTTTTAAAATGTATTGATGCTGATGGCGGTTGTGAAAACGCTTACATCAAAGTTAAGTTATCTGGAGCTTACGTGCGTATTATCTTTAGAAATTCATACGCTGATCGTTTCTTTATCTTAGAACAAGGTTCGCAAGGTTCTTCGTTCGAGTTATGGAAAACATATTTAATGAACACAACAAGTGGCGCTACAACTTCACAAAAATTAGCCAACATCAAAACATCTTCTTTCGAAGTTGTTAACGGCCGTGCCGCAATGGGTGTTTTAATTTCTGCTGAAGATAATGAAATGGTGGGCTTAAGTGTTCCGTTATTAGCAGCTGATAAAGGAACAGTAGCTGGTTCAAATATTTCTAAAGTAAATGATATCTCTAAAAATTATGATTTAGCATCTTCATCGAATGCTTCACAAAACTTAGCACAAGCGATTCGCGAAGCTAAGCTTGTAAACAATAACGGTAAAGGTGATTTACGTATCCGTTTAGATTTATCAGCGGGAACTCAAAAAGGCGCGATGTGGTTAACATTGTCTTCATTACAGAAAGCCACAATGTCGACTGCTGAAATTTCAAGCTTTGAAAGTAAAATCCCTAATTTCTAATTAATTAACCGGTTTTCTCAATTCAAGAGTCTTACGATAAATCAGGGCCATCTTTGCCCTGATTTTTTAGGCCCGGCCTTTGCTCTTTACCCCTGTTGTACAAATAACAGGGGGACAAATGTTATCTAATTCATTTAAAAGAACGTTATTAGCGGTAATTGCAGTGGCTTCGGTGTCAAATGCAGACCAATTCGGTATTCAACCAGGCGACGGTTTTCAAGGTGACCAGCACTCAATGTGCGATAACCCATATGATCCAAACTGCCAACCCGGTGGTTACCCCGGACAGCCCGATATTCCAGATTATCCAAACTTACCAGGCTATGATGATGGCCAAGAAGACACTCGTTCGATCTATTTAGGTCGTTCAGTGAATAATGAAGTTTTAGATTTACGCAGATTAGCAGGTTTAGGCACTCAATACCGTGGATGGGAAGTTGTTTCTGTTCGTGGTAAAACTCGCCCGAATTCTCCATACACAACAACTGTTCAGTTATTAGCTGACGGTCGCAACGTGGCTACTCAAGTTAATCCAGGTAAACGTATCAACTTACAACCTTCTCAACGTATTGTTTTAGGTTCAACTCGTGAACTTGAAATGTACATCAACGGTTCAACTTTTGTTGACGAGATCGTGAT
>CAMLRE010000076.1 GCA_946482355.1 uncultured Bdellovibrio sp. | reverse complement strand
TCACGCTATTTTGGAACAAAGTGTTCCAAAAAGATTGGAACAAGAGGGAAACTCCCATGGACAAACGGGGGAGTTTTAGGTTACAAAGACTTTTCTAAATTTAACGACTGTAATAAGTCACAAAAAGGACGGCCTATGACGCTATCTGAACAGACGCAAAGCTCTAATGCTGCGCCCGCAGATCAATCTACTGCAGTGCAAACCGAAGTAGTTAATTTCTACAGCTTCACACTTCCAGATCTAGAAGCATTTTTAAAAAAATACGGTAAAGAAAAATTCCGCGCCCAACAAATTTTCAAATGGGTTTATGAACAAAGAGTCACTGACTTTGACCAAATGTTAAATCTATCTAAAGATTTACGTTCTGAATTAAAAAACTTAATCACTTTTAAATTACCTCCGGTTTTAAAACACTTAATCTCTGTCGACGGAACACAAAAATTTCTTTTCGACGTGCGTGATGGTAATTCAATTGAAGCCGTTGTGATTCCTTCTGATGACCGTTTAACTTTATGCGTGTCTTCAGAAATCGGCTGTAATATGGCTTGCCAATTCTGCTTCACAGGAAAACAAAAATTAAAACGCCGTTTAACTGCTGATGAAATCGTTGGTCAGTTTATGGTGGTGCAAGATTCTTTAGATAAAGAAGGTAAAGGCCGTAAATTATCAAACATCGTATTCATGGGTATGGGTGAACCATTAGATAACTCTGATAACGTGTTTAAAGCGATTGAAGTTATTCACTCTCCGTGGGGTGTTAACTTATCTAAAAAGAAAATCACGGTTTCTACTTCTGGTTTAATTCCAGAAATGTACAAAGTGGCTGAAGCAAAAGTGCGTTTAGCAGTTTCATTAAACGGCTGGAGCGATGAAGTTCGTTCGCAAGTTATGCCAATCAATAAAAAATATCCGTTAAAAGATTTATTAGACGAATGCCGCCGTTATTACCGCGCCACAGGCGAGAAAATCACAATGGAATACGTTTTACTTAAAGGTGTAACTGATCAAATCGATCACGCCCGCGCTCTGGTTAAACTTTTAAGAGATGTTCCGTGCAAAATTAATATTATTCCATTTAACGAACATCCAGGTTCTGGTTTCGAGCGTCCAAGTGATGAAGCGGTTCAGGCTTTCCACCAAGAGACAATGAAATTAGGAGCGCAAGTTCTATTACGCCGTACAATGGGTCGCGATATCTTCGCGGCGTGCGGTCAATTAACTACTAAAAATGTTGAACGTCCTGAAACTATGGACATCTCAAACTCAAAAATCGGAGGAACAAATGTCAGAAGTTTTAGTCGTGGGTAGTTTAGCGTACGATTCAGTAAAAACCCCATCAGGAAAAGCCGAGCGTTCATTAGGTGGATCTGCGAATTACTTCTCAGTTTCTTCTAGCTTATTTTCAAAAGTGCGCGTTGTGGGTGTTGTGGGTTCTGATTACTCAGATGCTGACCGCGAAATTTTAAAGCAACGTGGCGTTGATTTAGACGGTATGCAAGTTGTTGCCGGAAAAACTTTCCACTGGGAAGGTACTTATGAGCATAATTTAAATGAAGCTGTCACTTTAAAAACAGAGTTAAATGTATTTGCTGATTTTAATCCAGAATTACCAGCAAAATACAAAGACACACGTTTTGTTTTCTTAGCGAATATTGATCCGGTATTACAATTAAAAGTCTTATCACAAATCCAAAAACCACTTTTCGTGGGTATGGATTCAATGAACTTTTGGATTGATTCAAAACAAGCTGATCTTATTGAAGTGATGAAAAAAGTTGATATCGTTTTCGTTAACGAAGGCGAAGCAAAAATGTTAACTCAAGTTGATAACGCGATTGTGGCTATTAAAAAAGTTGCTGAGTTGGGCCCTGAGTACGTTGTTGTAAAACGCGGTGAGTACGGTTCAACAGTTTATTCTAAAACACATGGCTTCTTCCAATGCCCAGCTTTACCAGTTGAAAAAGTGGTGGATCCAACAGGTGCAGGAGATTCTTTTGCCGGTGGATTTTTTGGTTACCTAGCTTCATTACGCCCAGCGGGCCAAGAGCATAAGCCAACTTGGACAGAGTTAAAACAAGCTACGATTGCTGGAACTGTGATGTCGTCGCAAACGATTCAAGATTTCAGTTTAAAAGCGTTAGCTAAGGTTGATAAGTCAGCTTACCAATCTTTAAATGCTGATTTAGTAAAAATGATCACTGTTTAATTTTATTAATTAAAGAGAAATGAAAAAGGGAAGGCGATAAGCTTTCTCTTTTTTTTTTAACTGCAATCATCCATGGTGCATCCAGAACCAAAGTGACAGCCCTCAGGCAGTTTTTTGTGGAGTTTTTGAAGAGCCTCTTCTAATTCAGGAGATCCGTTATCCGCTTCATAGTAGTGCGGCATTTTATGGGCTTCGATCCACTTCGCTAACGGATAAATCGTTTTCAGCACTTCGGTACCACCGGCGGCATTACAAATAAAGCCCCAATGTAAAACACCATAATAAAAATTAATTTCTTGTTCGTCGCCTTTATCAGTACAGGTTTTAATAGAACGCGGCATTGTCAGTGCAAATCCATCCGGGCAGGCCTTGTGCAGAAAGTCAGTCCTAGCTTTTTCTTCTTGCTCGAAGTTTCGCGGTTCAAATGTCTTCGTGTAGGTATAAAAACTTTTTTCAGTAGGATCTTTTTTCCATAAAGGGTGGTTGGCTGGGTCAAATTTAATCGCACCAAAACAGTGGTAACTATAAGAGGTTGCTTTACATTTAGAATTTCCTGATAAAGTGATGTTTGTCTTTTTTCCTACAAAGATTGAATGCTCACTAAAGCACTCTGTAGAGAACTGTAAAATCACGGCAAAAGCCAAAGATAGCTTTTTTAAGTTCATCACTGATTCCCCCAGATTAGGTTATCATGATTTAGTTTTTAGACAAAACGTGGTCTCAAAATAAGACGGATTACAGCCAATTATTTTAGATTAATCTAATTTGCTTAAAGGCCCAAGATAAACTGAAAGTTTATAAACTTCTGTGGCGTTTGAAGTTTCAGCGATTTCAGCAACTTGCTCCTGGAAAAGTCTGATCGCTGATTTCACTAATTCCATTTTTGATAAATCAAAAGCTAAAGTGATTGAAGACATATCACGTAATTCTACAGGAATGTCTGTCAGGTTTTTCTTATGAATTTCTAAATCCTGGCGGTGTGATTTTCTGATCGCCTCAGAAGGAATCTGATCGAAAGTTTCTACATCTTCTGTCGAAACTGTGATTGTGGTTCCATCTCTGTGAATCAATTTGTGGGTTTCAAGATTTGTTAAGGCTTGTTCAACCACTTCAACTTCAAGCGAAAGTTTTTTGGCAATCCAGGCCGGAGAGGAATTGAATTTTTCTGTTTTCGTTAACGATAAAATCGCTAAGTGTTCCCAGGATAACAATTTATCAAAAGCATCGTGCTCGATTTTTTTAAAGCTGCGTGATTTTTTGTTATGAACCAAAGGGTTGTATTTTAAAATGTGATCTTGTTCAGCTTCGCTGTAGCCAAGCTTTTCAAGAACCTGACGTGCTTTTTTTTGCGAGATTCCGCGCTTTCCTGAAAGAAAGTCTGTTAACGCCCCTGAGCTTAAACCGATTTTTTGGGCGTAAGATCTTTTACTGAATCTTTTGTTCTTGTTCGATAACTTCTGAAAGTTATCTTTAATGATTTGAATAAGCAGGTCATTTTTCATGAATTCCTTAAGCCTAGTGCTTGTTTGAGTGAAGTCAAAAGCAAATATACGCTGCTCGCAAAATATGGAGCACAAAAAGCCATGCGTTACAGTTGATTGTAAAATCAAAGTTTGCTTTATTAGGACATGCTTAAAAAATTGATCAGCTTTATTTTTCCGGTTCTAGTATCTCTTCAACTGCACGCTATTGGCCGCGTAGGTAATGGTGGCAATATTATCGTCTGCTTAAAACCCGGTTCTGGCGAGTGTTACGGGCGCGGCTTTTATGAAGGCGCTTTTTATGACACTTTTGAAGCTGACGTACGCTATAAAATTAAGCCGTTATCAATGTACGCTGATGCCGCAGATCCTGCTTCTGCTGCGGATTACGCGCTTAAGCTTTTACAGCCGATATTAAAATACGACACTGAAATGGCTAAAGTTCTAAGCTCTTACGTAAAGAGCTTTTATGCTGAAGCTAACTTTGTTGCGGGAATTCAGCTAATGCCTATTCCTGATACGGGCATCTCTTTTATTCCGTATCATTCAGAATTACGCCAGCTTGTTGTTCAGCGCGAGCCGATCGCAGCGGCTGATAAAAGATATGTGATTTCAAAAGATCTATGGAGTTTAATGAGTAACGCTGACCAAGCTCATGCGATCTTACACGAAGTGTTTTACCGATATGCCTTAGAGCAAAAGCACGAGGTTGAAAGCTCTGAGTACATCAGATACTTCAATGCTCTCGTAATTTCTGGTGAAGTTTCTAAACTTTCACAAACAGAATTTCAAAATTTAGCGTGGACTATTTTCGGTAAAGGCTACGCTCCTCATCCGCAAAATTAGGTCATCTGTTATGACATTAACAGGGTCGCCCGCTTAAGCTCGATTTTAAAGGGTTTGGGGCCCGGCGCCCTGATTGCAATTTTTAAAAATATGAAAATTGCATTAATCTTAAGTTTGTTTTTTATCATCTCAAATCAAGCGCAAGCGGGCATGTTCACGTGGGTGCGCTGGCAAAAGGGCGGAGCTGTCAGAGTGTGCTTTGCTCAGCCTATCGAAGATTCAAAAGAAAATTATAAAAGAAGTAAGTGGTCTGACGAGAAAAAAGCCTTGGTGCAAGCCTGGGTTCAGGAAGAGTATTCCGCTGAACGCACGGGAATTCATTTTTACGGCTTTGAAGACTGCGTTCAAGGCGAAAGATATGAAGTTATTATTAATTACCGAAAAAAAATAGCGCTAGGTTGGACTAAAGTTAAATGGGCGGAATCAACTGTTGGTGAGCAGCTGTACTTCGTTTCAAGAGATTTTCCCGGAGCTACAGGAGCGATGTATTTTTATATTGGTGGTTTAAATAAAACCACAGTCGTTCACGAATTTGGTCATGTTGCAGGTCTTTATCACGAGCATGATCACCCGAATGCCCAAGACTGTGATATTCACACTGAAGAGAAACAACCGCCGATCAAAAGCCGCGGTTACACTCAATACGATCCTGAATCAGTGATGAGCTATTGTGTAACCCAATATAGCAAAGACCGTGGGCTCAGTGATGGTGATGTTCACACCTTAAGGCTCATGTATATTCAGAAAGTTCCGTTTCCGCCTGAGCCAGTTATTTTCCAATAAAAAAGGGAGTTATTTGCATAACTCCCTTAATGTGAATAACGTCTGGTTGAAACGTTTTTTGAATGTAATTATTTATCGTCGTTTTTATTTTTAACTAAAGAGTCCAGCTTGTGAATACCGCTTCATTTTTGTGGAGCGCAAAAAGACTATTAATTATTTTTTTAAAACTATTTTTTCTTTTCAGCAGTTGTTTTGATTTCGGCAACAACGCGGCGGTTAGCCATACGGCCTTCAGCTGTTTTGTTATCGGCGATTGGATCTGCAGGGCCGTAACCGCTGGCTTCGATACGATCAGCTTTGATTCCCGATTTTACTAACTCAGCTTTTACAGCTTCAGCACGGGCTACAGAAATCTTTTTGTTAGTTTCTGCCTTACCTGTGTTGTCAGTGTAACCTTTAATGTGAACATTTGTTTCTGGATACTTTTTCATGAAGTCAGAAAGTTTAGTTACTTCATCTAACGTTTCAGTTTTGATTACGGCTTTACCGCTTTCAAATAAAACTTTAACCGCGATAGAAGCTTTTTCTGTTTCTGCGCAACCGTAAGAATTTACAACAACACCTGCTGTTGTGTTCGGGCATTTGTCGTCGTCATCAGACACTCCATCTTTATCAGTGTCTTTAGAAGCCACTTTGTCAGCGACTTTAGCTACAGCTGCTTTTGCAGAAGCTACAGTCTCTTTGCCATCAAAGTTAAATACGATAGCTAAGTAAGGGTTAACAGCTTGCGGAGTTTTGATGTCGCTCGTTACTTTTTCAAATAAGTGGTAAGCAATACCCGCTTGAAAGCTTACGTGTTTGAAAAGATCTAAGTTAGCACCAACAGCAGCTTTAGTTGCTAAACCGTCTTTAGCATCAACACCTGCGATTGAAGTTTTGTGGTCAGCAAAACCTAAACCTAATTTAGCAAAGAAATTTAATTTGTTTGCCGGGTTAAAATTATATTTAAGACCTAAAGAATAAATTTTTGATGAAAGTAAAGCTTTATCAAAATCTAAACTGTCGTGCTCAAGTTCTGCAGACCATTTGTCTGTTAGGCCGTAACCGATCCAGTAGTTGTTAGAATGACCATCTTCAACCATGTTTTCAAAATTATCGTAAAGTGTTGGGTGAGTTTGACCAAGACCAATACCGGCTTCGATTTGGCCGGCTTGAGCCATTGCCATAACTGGTGCGAAGATAAGTGCTGCAATGAATTTTTTCATTTCGTGTGCTCCTAAAAATATTTTTGTTTAGAGCGAGAATAAGTTTTTTGTGAAGAAATTGTCAAACGGGGGATAGCGCAGCGAATGAAAGATTTTGAGCTTACGTTTTGTGCTAAATAAATTTTGTTTGAAAAAAAAGGGGAGCTATTTTCATAACTCCCCTTAATGTGAATAACGTCTGGTTGAAACGTTTTTTGAATGTACTTATTCATCGACATTTTTAACAATCTCTTAATGGACCTCTTCATCAAACTGCTTCGCTTTGCTGGAGCGGCTAAGTCAGCAACAAAATTAATCACATTGTTGTTTTGATGCTCCTATATTGTGGAGCGAAATGAAGAAAACTTCACACCTTTGGAGCAGTTAATAGCATTTTAGCTGTAATGAAATATTGTCCTTAAACCGACAAGTTGTTTATGAACTTCCTCCGGTACGTGGGTCATATTTTATTGCTATTGGTGTTCGCGCATGTTGCGTGGGCCACGCCGCAAGTTACAACGTACCAAGCAAGAATCGTAAAGCCTGATGGGTACCCTCTAGAAGCTAACAGCGTAAATTTCAAATTCACAATCTTAAATCCTGCAGGAAATTGTATTTTATATGCTGAAACTTACTCATCAGTAAGTATGGCAGGTACTGGCGGATTAATGTCGTTTCCACTAGGTTCGGGAATCAGAGTTTATCCGGCTAGCGGTACAACATTCGCTGATGTTTTTGATAACTCGGTAGCTAGTTTAACGTGTGATGCTGGTGGGCCGGCTACTTACGCGCCGGGTGCTTCAGATATTAGAAAAATAGTTATGCAGTTTAATGACGGCAATGGCTGGCAAACGTTACCGGCAATGAATATCAATGCCGTACCTTATGCGATTTATGCAAACGATGCGATGAAATTAGGTGGCGTCAGTGCAACGTCTTTTGTTCAGTACAGCACTCTTCCTACATGTACGGCCTCTGAATCGTTAAGTTATAACGGCGCAAGTTTTAATTGTGTGGCAGCAGGCAGTGCGCCGACAAATGTAACATCAAGCACGGTCATTACAGCTTTAGGTTACACGCCAGCTGATGGTGCGAGCGTGACAGCTCTTTCTTCATCATTAAGTTCAACAAATGCAAATGTTTCAGCGGTGTCTTCAACTTTATCAAACGTAAGTGCTTACGCAGCGGCTGTGAGCTCAACGGTTTATTCTGTTTCATCAACAGTATCAACATTAGAAAATTCAGTTTCAATTTTACAGACTACTGTCGCTTCAAACAGCGCAGCCATAGCTACACTGCAAAGTGATTTATCGTCTGTATCAGCCACCGTGAATGGCGCTTTAATTAAAACAAATAATTTATCTGATTTAACAAACGTGTCTACTGCAAGAACGAATTTAGGCTTAGGAACATTTGCGACAGCAAATAGTCTTGATCTTGGTTCAGCAAGTGCCACGGGTACAATTGCTGAGGCACGCTTAGCCAATCAAAGTGGTGTTACTTCAGGAACAGCATACACAAAAGTCACTGTGGATGGAAAAGGCCGTGTTACGTCAGGCGCGCAATTATCGGCAAGTGATGTAACAACAGCATTAGGCTACACACCACAAGCGAGTGGCACGATTTCAGGTTTAGCTTCATTAAATGGTTCAACTTCGCAAACACAAA
>CAMLRE010000075.1 GCA_946482355.1 uncultured Bdellovibrio sp. | reverse complement strand
ACCCACAAAAATTCGGCGCCCTGATTGAAATGATTGCCCCGTTGTAGGATTTGATGTCGGCGTACACGCGGCAGATCCGAAATTAGTGTCTTGAGCACAAACATTACCCCAGGTTACTGTCACAGGAACAGTTACTGTTGAACTAGCAGCTGCAGTAATTGTGTTATTTGTTGTACCGATTTGAATGGGATTTGCTGTATCGAAGTTTGTACCTACACCCGTGTAAACTTTAATCGCACGATTTGTAATCGCCGTGTTCGTTGAAATCGTGATTCCGATTTGTAAAGCCGCATGAACACTTGTTGGGTTACAGGCCACTGCCGGAGTTGTTGTGCTCGTGCAGGTATTACAAGTGCTGCCCGACGAAGGGCTTGCACAAGTTCCAGCGATACCACCGTACAGAGCTATTCCGCTAGATTCCGTATTTTCAGCGAAGCTTCCGCCGCTCACACCGTTAATAGTGAAATCAGCGGCATGAACTGCCGAGAAAAATAACAAAATAGATAGGATTAAACTACGCTGCAACATCACCTAAATATTGCAGCACTAAAGTTTAGGCTTTGCTAGGAAAAAATGCGTTCTGCGATCTGTAAACCGTTTAGAGCGGCACCTTTTTTAAGATTGTCTGAAACCACCCACATTAACCAACGATTTGGGTTATGACGATCTTGGTGAATACGACCTACAAACACTGGGTCTTCTCCAGACACATCAATCGCCGTCGGATAATCGTCTTGCATAACAGCTAACCCTTCAAAAGAACCTAAAGTGTTGATCACTTCATCTTTTGTGGCTGGTTTATTTAAAGTGACCCACACCGCTTCAGAGTGAGCATTTAAAGCTGGAATACGCACTGTAAAGGCAGACACTTTAATTTTATCATCACCCATGATTTTGCAAGTTTCGTTCATGATTTTAGTTTCTTCAGTACAGAAACCATCAGCGCCGAAACCACCAATTTGTGGAATACAGTTAAAAAGAATTTGTTTCGGAAAAATTTTAGCTGCGTGATCAGGAGTTTGAAAGTTTCTTGTCTGATCTAATAACTCATCAAAACCTGGAAGACCTGCACCGCTTACCGCTTGGTAGCTTGATACAGTCACATCAGAAATTCCGAATTTATCGTATAAAGGTTTAAGGGCTACCACTAACTGAATTGTCGAACAGTTAGGGTTAGCAATAATTTGTGGTTTTGAATTTTCATTTAATAAATGACCATTCACTTCAGGAACAACTAAGTTGATACCTTGATCCATACGAAATGCATTTGAATTATCAATCGCAAATGCACCAGATTTCACAGCTTGCGGAGCCCATTCTTTTGAAATGTCATCACCAGAAGAGAAGAAAACCATATCAAGGCCATCGAAGCAGCCTGGTTTTAAAACCTGACAAGGCCACTCTTTACCGGCTAATTCTAACTTAACACCTAAAGATTTATCCGAAGCAAAAGGACGAAGTTCAGCAATAGGAAACGCGTACTCTTCTAACATGTTGATGAATGTTTCACCCACAACGCCAGTAGCACCTACTAAACCAACTTTTAAAGCCTTTTTCCAGGGTTTCATTAGTCGACCTCTTCTTGTAAATCGTTTTCATTCGTGTTTGCCGGAGCATAAACGCTAGCTGGTAATTGTTTACGGTTTTTTCCCCAACGGAAAATTCCGAACACAGCACCTAAAGCTGCATAGCCGAAGAATAATACGAACAACATCACTTCAGGGCGAAGTGCTACGATAAATAAAACAATTACACCGGCGATTAAATATCTAAACGGTAAACGTTGTTTTAAATCGATGTCTTTGAATGAGCGGTATCTGAAGTTAGAAACCATCACGAAAGCTAGTAAGATGGTAACAACTAATAAAGCGATATTGCCTTCAGCAGGCCAGCCCATATCTTCAAACGCTAAGAATGCTGAAGCGATGATACCGGCTGCCATCGGAATTGGTAAACCTTGGAAATAGTTTTTTTCAACGACGCCCACTTGCACATTAAAACGCGCTAAACGTAAAACACCACACGCTGCAAATAAGAATGAAGCCATGTAACCAAGGCGCCCGAAAGGTTGTAATGACCAGAAGTACATTAACATACCCGGTGCTACACCGAAACTGACAGCGTCACATAAAGAATCAAGCTCGGCACCGAACTTAGAAGTGGCGCGAGTTAAACGAGCTAAACGACCGTCTAATTGGTCAAATATCGCAGCTACTACGATCGCAATCGCTGCGGCTTTATAATCTTTTTCAAAAGTTTTAATAATCGAAAAAAATCCACAGAATAAGTTACCGATCGTTACTAGATTCGGTAAAATATAAACGTACATTCCCAGGCGTTTGCCTGATTTTGTTTTCTCTTCAAGCTCATCGAATGAATCAACCATAATTTATCCTATGCAATTATTTTAAATGCTGAAAAATATTAAAAAAAGTAAAAACGCAATATAACCCGATGCTGCTAAGAACCGGCATCGTAAAGTTATCATCAATCTTAGCTACCGGAACTAATTCCGCTAAAGCGCCGATTAAACCTGCGATCAAGCTTACCACTAAGATATAATCGCTGATATTTTTAAAGTATAAGTAAGCAAAGGTAGCGATAAAACAAACAACGTACGCCGCTACAAAACCTTGAACCGATTTATGGCCAAAGATTTTATCTTTACCATAACGAATTCCCACATAACTTGCGATCGGGTCAGCAAAAGCTAAGAACAATAAACTTAAACCCACGATCTCAACCGGAAATAATAAGCCGATAAAAATCACGCCCGTTAAAAGATATGTTGTACCGGCTGGGCGATCGAGTTCATTTTTACGCATGATTGGACGGAACCAACGTGTAAGAATGCGATTTAACTGAGGATTGTATAAACGAATCAAATCAGGCGGAACAAATAAAAACCACCCTAAGATCAACAAACCCATGCTGATCCAGTACGGAAGAAACGTCCAACCTAAAAAGAAGATCGTAACGCCAGTCATATGCCAGATTTTACGCGCGATATGAACGTCGGAACGTTTTTTAAATTCGCCTTCGTAGCTGTTTAAATTTTGAGAGCTTTGAGTGTTATTCACAACCGCATAAAATTATGTAAAGCGAGCGGCCCTGTCACCCAAAAAAGGGTCTAAAATAGCGAATAGCTTACTCAATCCGCTGAATTTTGAAGATTTGTAGTTTTTTTTGCCCGTCGTTTAGGCTGATTTCAAATTGAAGCTGATTTAAGCCTTTATCTAACTGAATAAAATCAGAGTTAAATTCGGCCTTATTCAACTTAAATAATTGGGCATTGTACCCATTTGTTGTGTTAATCAGTTCGATTTTTTTGAACTGCGATAAAGCCGTGTTACAGCGCGAAAGTTTTAAAATCACATGATCTGAAGAAACGCTGGCCGAAACCAGTTTTGTATTATCGACTAAAAGATCGTGGCAATCTAACTTCAATGTCGTTTCAAATGGTGTGGGCTTTTTAACTTCTTCTAACGCAAAAAAAGTGGGTTCTTCTTTGACGATTTCAACAGGTCGGATCGAAGCCGGTGTACGGCTTGAAAAATTTTGCATCGTCACTTGATGGCTCGGCTTAAAAATATAATAGCCGCTCACGACTGATGTCACCATCAGGCAGAACATAGCCACGATTATACTTTTATGTCGGCGTCGAAGTTTTTTGATCACAACTTCTTATCGGTTTTGGTCTGGTTGAAATTGAACAACCATTGAGGAATTGTTCTTCATGCACCGTCTCGAAATAAAACAAACCCAGACTTAAAATGCCCCATTCTGGGACAATTGACTCGGTACTTCGATTTGCTCCTAAAAATTCGGTTACAGACAAAGACAGACAAGGAGGAGTTTATGACAAATAGAATTACGGCGTTTATTACAAAAACGTTATTAGTTGTTATAACGTCATGTGCTTTATTCAGTTTCGCAGCCAACGCTCGTGATGAAGATTCAGGTTTATTAAGTATGAAAAAACCTAACATGTTTACTTCAGAATATAAACCTTACGTCGGCATCTTAGCCGGTATGACAACACCCGAAGGCGATGGTGACGATGAAGGCGAAGTAGGTATTGATCTAGGTTATTCACCTACAAAAGCCAACTTCATGTTAGGACTCGAATACAGTCATGCGCAATTTGACGATGTCGCCATTAACGACGAGATCGACCGTGATACTGTATTGTTAAAAGCAGTATGGGGCTTCGGAGGCCAAACAGATGCCATGTTCTTAAGAGATAGCTGGATCGGCTTAGGGGCTGGTGCAGTATTTACTGATGATGACACTGTCGGTGTTGCTTCACCAATGATCGGTTTTGATATTCCGGTGACTAACACAGAAACCGAATATCTGACTCTAGGCTTAAATGCGCGCTACAACTTTGTCGAAGCTGATGAAGTGGATACTGGAAACATTTCTGGTGCCGTGAAGTACTGGTACTAGCGTACGGTGTATAACGCCAAATTACATTTGAAATAAAAAAAAGGGTGGTCTTGCTTAGGCCACCCTTTCTTGTTTTAAATTTTTAAATGATCTTATTTTTTATCGATGCTGATGGCGAATTTTTTTACGCCGGCGCCTTTAACGATATCTAATACAGAAACCACGCGGCCGTGAGGCACGTCTTTATCTGCAGAAATAATCGCTTGGATATCTGGATTTTTTGCGGCTTCTTCCTGCGCTTTAGCCTGCACCTGCGCGTCTTCAACCATTTGACCATCTAAGTTTAATTTACCATCGCTACCGATTGTAATATTTAATTTAGACGGCGTTGTGGCTTCACCAGACGCTGCTTTTGGAAGATTCACATTGATCGACGGCTTCATAATCATCGGTGCCGTCACCATGAAGATAATCAAAACAACCAGAATAACGTCGACTAACGGTACGACGTTGATCTCTGACATAATTTCATCGTGTTGGTCAGCTTTAAAAGCCATATATCACCTATTTAGTTTTCTTTGCGTAAGCCATACCTAATTCTTTAACAGAATCAACGCTGACTAAGATTGTGCGTACTTTACGAGTAAAGTAGTTAAAGCACATACCGGCAGGGATTGCCACGAATAGACCTGCCGCTGTAGCTACTAGAGCTGTCGAGATACCGGCCATAACTGTTTGTTGGCCAGCTTCTGGAGCCATCGCTAAATCGTTAAACGCTTTCATGATACCTAGTACTGTACCAAATAATCCGATGAAGGGTGCATTTGATGCAATTGTAGCTAATACCGGTAAGAATTTTTCTAAGTCTGGTTTTTCAGTTAACACGAAAGAGTTAAACACTTCAGAAAAACCTGCTTCGCCGTGCTGTTTAAAATGTTTCATCGCTTGGCCTGCTGCGCGGCCTTCGATTGAAGATGGATCTTTAGCAATATCTTCGAAATCATTAACTGACCCTGATTGTAAAGCCATACGGATACGTGCGCGAACACGTTCACTTTCACTGGCAACTTTTTTTAGCGTCATGAATCTTTCGAAAATCATGGCGATTGAGATAACGCTCATTAACACTAATACGAACAAAACAAATTGATCCGCATAATGAGCTACAGCAAATATTTTTTCAGTGAACATGATGGCTCCTTTAATAACCTTTACATTTAGTACTTAGTCATTATGATGTTAGTTCATGAGCCGGTCAAAAAATCTGAATTTTACACAATATACCAAAGTCTGGGGCAGACCATTTTTTGTCACCGCTTTGTTTATTATGTTGTTTCTTTTCCAGACTTCGTGCCAAACAGAAACAAAAAAATCTGTGTTAATACTGGCATTTGACCAACTTGATAATGAACGTTTGAACTGCTCTGAAGATAAAAATGACGACAACTCTGGTATTGCTTTGATTTGTAAAGAGTTCATGCGCTTTACTCACGCTTACACAACTTCACTGCAACCGGCAGCGGCGATGGGTTCAATTTTAACCGGACAATATCCGCTAATTCACAATGTGCACCGCAGTTATGATTCTTTACAAGTGCCAATGACCACGGTGCAAGAAGCGGCTTATCACAAAGGTTACCGCACAGGTTTTTTTGCCGGCAACCCACATATTCTTAAAAAAACAGGTTTATCAAAATACTTTGAAACTTTTGATGATTCAGCCGCTGCTCAGTATTCAAATCAAATCATTAAAGACTTTAAAATCACTTCAGATAGCTTTTTAGACTGGCAAAAAGAAGACAGCACACCGTTTTTTGCTGTGATCACTAACTCAGAAATCGAAGCCTTAAATGAACAAGATACTTCGACAACAAATATCGAAAAGCTCGATGAAAAACTTTTTAATTTTATTAACGAATTAAAACATCGCGGCATCTGGGATAAAACCTATGTGTATGTGGTTGGTCTTCGCGGCGGTAATAACTATAACCGTTTAAATGAAACACCTTTTTTAAATCTTCACTCTGAAAACACGCTGGTTTCATTATTGATTAAACCACCACGCATGTCGGGCGATGAAGGTATTTCGTGGAAAAACGATACTCCGATCACTTTGGCAGACATCGGGCACACGCTAAAAAGTTTTTTTGGTGCTGATGAGCCTTCAGCATTAGAGGGCTTTCCGTTGTTAAATTTAACGCCGTTTTACAGTGAAGCTTCGGCCGATAGCAAAACGAATCCCCGTTATCTTTTAGTTGAAGCCGCTAACGCTTGGATTAAAAAACCGCTTCAATTAAATTTTGCTGTGATTACACCGACTTTACTGATCATTGATCGCAAAGAAGAAACCGAAGTCTTTAGCTTAGCGACTGATAAGTTTGAAGTGGTTAACCTCTACAAAAAAAATAGTGAACAAGATATTCCAAGCCCGCGCCGTTTGTTTGTAACAAGCATTACACCACCTGCCGATAACGGAATGACATTAGCTAAAGATTATTTAAAAAATACTTTACCCGCTGCCGATTTTTTCTCGGTGAAAATTGCAGAAACACATCCGCTTTATTTGTACTGGTTAAACCAGCAATTAAAAGCTAAGCAGATTGAAAAAATGGATTTAACTAAGCTTGATATGGCTTATAGCGGTTGTTTAAATTTAATTAGCAAACCACCCGTGGTGATATCGCAGCTAAAATCTTGCCATGATAGTTTATTCGTTGATTATTTAAAATATAAACACGCCCCGCAGTTTGATTTAAACACTGAAAAAACAAAGCTTGCTTACGAGTTAAACCGTAAAAAATACTTTGAAGAAATTAAAATCGCTAACTGGAATTTAGCTATGGAAAATATCTGGGGCTTATATGAACCGAATAAAACCTGGTATCACCCGTTGATCTTCGTTGATCCAAATTTTGTACAGTAATTTTATTGCTTAATCAAACTGGCTGACTGTCGTTGACCAATAGGTATTCTGGTCAAACTTAGAACTGATCTGAATTGACGACAGGTCACGTGTTGAAACAGACGTACACTTAATATCCACTTCACGCTCAATGCCTAAAAGATCTGTCGGAAGTAAGACTAAGTCGTCTAAAAATCCGCCTGATTCAAACATCAAAAACTTTTTATCTTTCTTTTCTGCCGTAAAAGCAAAACGACCGACTGAACCAAGGCTAATTTCTTTATTGTGTTTATAACAAATCGCAATCTCAAAACCTTGCGAATATTTTTCTTTGTTATCAATGTATAAGGCTTCGTTTGCCAGCAACAAGGCTACGCGCACTTTATTTGAAAGTGACGATAAACTTTCGATATAATCAAACGGTGTTGTAACTTCTAAGTCCGCATCAGCTGCCGAAAGATAACGTAGAATTTCATCGACCGCTTTTTGTTCGGCTTCAGGGCCACTCCATAAACGAATACACACTAACAGATTGTCATTTAAAAGACTGTGAACATGCGTTTGTGGAAATTTCTGCTGGCCGTTATGCGAACTGACTTTTGATTTCATGACTAGAAAAC
Source organism: uncultured Bdellovibrio sp. (assembly GCA_946482355.1). The sequence continues at coordinate 265 of CAMLRE010000075.1, read as the reverse complement.
TCCGTAACGTCTAAGTTTAATGAAGGCCTTACGGTAGTAATCACCATCTTCAAGATCAATTTCGATAATTTTTTTCCATTTATCTTTGGCGCCCGGTCTATTATCAGAGCCATCGACGTAACCGAAATTTTCATCGATGATAGATTCTTGGTACATCACTTTAACCTGATTTCTTAAATCATTCGAATAACGTTCGATCTTATCTTTGATCGTTTGGTTATCGGGATCAAACAGCAAAGCCGCACGTAAAGCCATAATACCTTCT
>CAMLRE010000074.1 GCA_946482355.1 uncultured Bdellovibrio sp. | reverse complement strand
CCATTTAGCGATTTTATTTAAGATACAACCTTCAACCGGTGTACTTTTTAATGTTGTTTGATTGATCGCTTGAGTTTCTACTTGGCCAGTACCAGCGATTGTGAACTTAACGGCGACTTTACCGTAAAGATCAGGATTAGCTGATAATTGACGTTCGTAACAGTAAAGAATTTGACCTAATTGTGATTTGATATATTGTGCGATCACTTCGCGATCTAAACCACCAACCACTTCAGATTCTTCTTCGATTAAACCAACGCCGCCGTTACCAGTTTTACCAGCAGCAAGGCCTGTACCCATACCGCCAGCACCTTTACCGGCACCAACACCACCAGTTGATACGCCTTTACCACCGCCATTGGCAGTAGCTTCACCATTCCAGTTACGGCCTGATGAATCGACTTTACCGACTGCTGCTAAAGCACGGCCTGAATCAGCCTCGCCAGCTTTTACGCCAGCTGTTGTTACTAATACCTGAGCTGTACGAGCTTCAGTAGCAGAAACTTTACCCATTAATTGAGAGATACGAACACCAACAGCACCTTTTAAAAGCGCAGAAACTTTACCACCACCTGGAGCAGGGTTGTTTTGTGCATTTGATGGAGCTGCTTTAGTGTTTTTAACCGGAGACGGTTGGCCTGCAGATCTTTCTTTAGGCTTTTTCATTTCCATTTTCATCACAAGAGTAGAGCTTGATTTAGGAACTGTTAATTCTTCAACCACTTCTTTACCCGGTGTTAATACACCAATGGCAACAAATAAAAACATGGCAGATAAAGTAGCGATAAGCATTTTTTTACTTTCTTTATCCATCACTTTTTGATCTTTTTCTAAATCAGAAATTTCATTTAGTGTAACTAATTTAGATTTAAAGTTAAAACCTTCAATCTCGTGGTGTTCCCAAGTGTCTTTACCAACGAATGGTAAAGTATGAGAAACGCCACCAATAGAGTAGGTTAATGTGTGGTTCACATTTTTAACTTCAGTTCTTAAGATCTTATTATTTTTAGAAACAATAAGAAGCTTCTTTTGCGTAGGTTTGCTTGTAATTTGGGGGTTCACATTTTCAAGCCCACTTAAAACGAACTCTTCTTTTTGGATCAAATTAAATAATAATTTCGATTCACCAAATTCAAAAGCCGTGTTGTCGGCAATTTTTAAATCCGGAGATAAATTCTTCATGTCAAAGCTAACAAAGTGCCAGCCATCATTTCTGTTTTCAACAAAAGCATCAAATGGTGTGCTCACGCGGTCAATAGACCCAAAGTCAGATTTGCGTGAAGATCCGAACGTTAATAACGATTTCTTCGAATCAACTTTCCAGACCTTCGTGCGACCATCATGTGTCGTTTGCGTAATCTTTAAAATACTCATTTTAACAGCCCCCAGCCGTAATAAAAAATCTAATCAATATAAAGTGAAGTTTCGCGAATTCTTTTATCCATATCTTTTTGGATATCGTGCAAAGGCATAAATTTAATACCTTTCTTCTGCACCAGATAAGCACCATCAGGATTTCTGATAGTTCCTTTAAGGTTCATCTCGCCGAAGTTAACTTCTTGCACATCGCGTGTTTTAGTTTTTTTAGCAGTACCTTTTGCAGATACAACAAAGGGAACAAACGTAAGGATCAGTCCCAATGTTAATGAAGCTAATAATTTTAAGCTCATTTTATCTTTTCCTTTTTCAGCCATCTTATCCACCCACGTTGTTCATGGAAATCTGGCTGTTTTTATTCGTTTTTAAAAATTCAATCTTCTTTTTTAACCAGTCTTTTTGATCTGGTGACTGAGCAACACTGGCAGCTTTCGTATAGGCCTGAATTGCTTCATCTTTTTTCGAAGAAAACTCTTCAAAAATGCGCGCTTGCTCCAGTAACATATCGACATTCTTAGGCTGAGCGTTCACTAGTCTTTGAGCCAGGCTTGAAGCCTCGGCTGTCTCACCCTTTTGTAAAATCGATTCTACATAAAGTACCGCTACATTAAAATTATACAGCTCTTCGGTAGAGAGTTGTGAAAATTCCATTGAAGCCGTGATAAAATCTCTATCTGAGAACGACTTTAAAGCGTTCATAACAGTGATTTCTCGAGACGATTTTTTGATGTCAAAAGCCTTTTCGAAATTCGGTAAAGCACTGTTAATTCCTTCGACAGAATATAGAACTTTCCCTTTTTGAAAATGAAAGAAAGCGACCGCTGGTTCAAGCGTCTGGGCCTTCTCAATCATCCATAAAGCCTTGTCAGATTCATCATTGGCATCAGCAATTACGCTTAAGTAGTATAAGCCAATCGCGCGTTGCTCTTTTGTCTCTGTTAATTTAAGGGCTAATTTTTCTGCATCAGCGAATTTCTTCGTTTGGATACAGCCACCTACAGATGAAGCCGTTACTTTTTCTTTATCACACTTTTTATCCGAAGCCGGTAAGCGAGAATACTCTTTGTAATCGCTTAAAGACGACGGGAGGTAGTGCGATAATTTTTGGTAAGACGGAAAGAATAAACGGGGCTCGATCGTTTTTTCGATACTGTAGTTAGCCCAGTTGATAAGCTCTGAGTTTGAAGCTGATAATTTTGAAACTTGACGAAGTTTCACTAAGTTATCTTTACGTTTTTCTTGGAAAGGCGTAGCCATTTTAACAAGTTCACCTTTTAAAGCCGTACGCTCTTGCTCTGACAAGCTTTGTGGAACTGGCATCGTTGTTAACGCTTCTACGAAGTGAGCGTATAAACGGTCAATACCTTGTAAAGCTTCGGCTTGAACTTTATCTGACTTAGACATCTTAATTGTTGATGAATAAGCAGTAAAAGCTTTATCGAACTTTTCAGTTTTCATGGCTAAAACCATTGAAAACTTTGATTCCTGGGCTTTCACACTTTGCGAGATAAATTCAGACTCTAATACAGCAGCCTGGATTAAACGGGCTTCTGCACGGGCATCGGTATCCACCGGACGAGAGTTAATTCTCATCGAAGCTGAAAAGGCTTCAGTGTATTTCTTAGCTTCTAATAAAGCTCTCGCTTTAGTAATTAAAATTTGAGTTGCATATGGTTCAATGTTTTCGCGTAAGATCTGATTTTCGATAGATTCTAATTCAGATGTATTTTTCTTATCACCAAATGACTTCATCATTTTAGTTAGTAATTCTGTTTTTTTGGCTTTTTCAGCTCTGTCAAATAAAGCCTTATAGCAGCCACGGGCTTCTGGTAATTGCGAATTTACGCGAAGTAAATCACAAGACGTTTCTAAGTGCGCAAATGATTTAGATGATTCTAAACGCGCTAATTCACGGAAAGTTGAAATGGCCTTTTTAAGGTGGCCGGCTTCAACAAATGATTTAGCCGCATCTTTAACGGCATCTAAAGATTTTTTGTCAGACGGGTATTGGCTGGCATATTCTAATGAAAGATCAGCACCCGCGATATCCATACCGTTGGCATACGCTAAAGATACGCATTGCCATAATGAATCTTGGCCTAATTTTGAATTTTTATGCGATAAAGCAAATTCTTTTAAAAGTTTGATTTTGTTTTCAACTTTTAAGTTTTCAGAATCAACTTGCACCTGCGCAAAGTTAGCTTCTTCGTTGATTTGGTTTAATTGCTTTTTACGTTTTTCGTCTGTAGCTGATTTTCCAACCTGGCTTGAGAAAGACATAATTTTTTTGAAATCTTTTTTAACGTTATAGATATCTAACACGATATCTTCAGCTTTTGCTTTTAACTTTGCGTCTTTAGATTTCGTTGTAAACGGCGATAAAATCTCTAAAGATTTATCGTAGTCTTTTTGTTGGTAAGCAATAAAACCTAACTTAAACTGTAAGCTATCGTAATGTTCGCCATTCGGGAACTCTTTCACATAACGTTGAGCTAAGTCTTTTTGTTGCGCTGTTAACTGAGCCACTAAAACTTCGTCTTTACTGTTTTTTTCTAACTGCTTTTCGATACTGTATAAAGCGCCGTATAAAGCGTCATGAGCTCTAGTTTTATCTAAGCCCTTTTGGTTAGAAACAGTTAAGTAATTCGTTTGAGCCTGGTCAAATTTTTCTAATTGGAATAATAATTCCGCATAGGCATAACGAGAAGTTGAATCTGGAGCTTTAGGGTCTTCTTGGGCTAACAGAATTTCAAAAGATTGTTCTGTTAATTTCGAGAATTCCTGGTGCTTTTTGTTTTTAAGCCAGATATCCCACCATTTTTTTGAAATTTCTAAGCTCACTTTACGGAATTCATCATTACAAGGTTTTTGCGCATCGCCCACTAACTCTTTACAGTGTTCGCCGAATTTTTTTAAATTCGAAATAACTTGCGGGCGGTTTTTTAATGTTTCTTCAGCGTCAATCAACTTCGTGTAAACTTTTGAAGATTGTCCGCTTGATGGAAATTCGTTGATATACTCTCTGGCAAAAATAGAGATTTCTTTGTAACGTGAATGAGACTCAAAAAGGCTTGCTAAGTTAACAACAACTTCACCTAATTCTTCTTCCGTACAGATTTTTTTGAAAAATCCATAAAGTTGATCCGGAGGAGTTGTTTCGCCCACGAATAAAGTTAAGTCACGTAAAGCTTCTTTACGTAAGTTATACTTTTTTTCGTCTTGCGCATCAGCTGGGTTAATTTTTACAACTTTTTCTAACTGGCCAACGCCTTCGTCAGTTCTTTTTAAGTTGTATAAGCACCACGCAGATTTATATAAACCGTACGGGTAGGCTTTTGATTTCGGAAACTTTTCGATCGCTTTAAATTTCTCTAAAGCTACCGTAAAATTTTGTTGGAAGTAGTATAATTCGCCAACTTCTAGTAAAGCATCTGGCAATAATACTGATTTTGGAAATTGGTGGGTTAATTTATTATATAAATCCTTAGCACGCTCTAACTGTTTCGTTTGCGAGTGGGCCAGGGCATTATTGAAGAACACTTCGTCTAACTGTTTATAGTTAGGAAATTGCTTTTCAATTTTGTTATAGATTTCAATCGCTGCTTTTAAAGCTTCGATTGATTTTTGGCTTTGTACGCCTAATTTACTCAACTTTGTCGAAGCCCCTTCGTTTAAGTCGAAGAAACGGCCGGATTTTGCACGGCGCATGTAAAGCTCGGCTAAACGGAAATTTAAATCCGCTTCATCCGGAGCACCTTTTTTCTTAGAAAGGATTTTTTTTAATGAATCAATGGCTTTGCTTTCAGCTTTAGTAATTAAGACTTCTGATTTGAAAGCTTTTTCAGTGTTAACTTCTTCGTTGTCCGAATTAAGTTTAACTTCAGGTAATAGACCTTTAGCGTCTTCTTGGGCTGCTTGGGTGATTTGAGCCGCGAATAGAAGGGCAATAATAAATGAAAATTTACTCATCTGACATCATGTTTACTTCATCCTTTGTATGTGAAATTAATTGTGTCGTCATAGTTAGTTACTCACAGTTGTTACCAGCTTTAAGTTTGGAAAACCTGCCATTGATGCGGTATACATAATTTTACGTAAAGTCGCATAAGGAATATTTTCGTCAGCTTGTAATAAAACCTTTCCGGTTTTAGCCAGTTTTTCGTTGTCCGTATTCAATTTTTTTAGCTCTTCAAATAATGGTTTGATAAATTGGTTATCGTGGGCATCTAATGCCGCAGTATCAACCTGGTTGTCTTTGATTAAAGCTACAACTTTTTGATCAAATTTAATTTCAGTGCCAGAAACTGATAATTTCGCACCATCAACAGGGTTTTTCTCTGTTGAAGATTGTGGAAGGCGTACACCTTGCACTGGATCGATCTGCACTTCGCCAGCGGCGAAACTTTGTAATAAGAATACAAGTAAGATCGTGAACATATCTGTCATTGACGTGATATTCAGACCAAACGATTGATTTTTCTTAATAGGAATTTCAAATCTTTTTCTTCCAGCCATAATTAACCATCCATTGTGTTGCCAAATACGATTTCAGGAAACATATACTCAGTCGTAGTTTCTTTACCTGATTTTTCGTCTTTGACAGGAAATCTTAGATCTTTTTCACGCGCTTTGCGTGCCTCATCCATAACTTTTACGACATCTTTGTAGGCCACATCACCATCCGGTTGCATGTCGATTTTAAAAATAGCCGGGTGGCTTTTTTTAAGCTCTACGAATTTAGCGTGTAAAGTCGGGTAGTCGATCTGTTTTTCTTGGTTTAATCCGATAACTTCAACGTGAGCCTGGCCTTTTTCAGTTAATGTGATTTTCACACCTTCTGATTTTGTTACAGTCACAGAAATTGACGCTGCGTTCGGATCAGCCTCTTGTTTTTTTACTGCATCTTGCACAACTTGCGGAAGTTCCGTTTCGATAATCATCATTTGCACGAAAGCTGATGACACTAACAGAACCGGCACAAGTTTTACCATCACCGCAAGTAACGGCGCTAAGTCCAATTCGAACTCAGCGTTGCGGTCAATGTGCATTTTAAAACGTTTACCCATAAAACTCTCCTAAAAGCTTCTAATTAAGAAGCTTTTGAACTGTGAGATGGAGGAACTTGCGCACCAGCTGGAGCGTTAGCAACATCTGGATAAACATGGTTTTTAGCAAGACCTGGGATTGAACTGCTAGTTAATGTTTCAGTTAATTTCGAGCATTTTTCTTGTAATTGCTCTAGTAACTCATTTTGACGAGAAACTAAGAACGAATAAAGAACCATCGCTGGAATCGCAACCGCAAGACCTAACGCTGTCGTATACATCGATACCGCGATACCGTTTGCTAACATTTGTTGTTTTGTTGCTGGGTCAGCTTGCGCTACCGCTTGGAACGATAAGATAAGACCATGAATCGTACCTAATAGACCAAGTAACGTAGCCACGTTGGCTAACATTGAAAGGTAGTGTAAACGTTTAGTGTATAAAGGCACGCACTCAGACATAGCGATGTCTTGAGCTTGGAAAATTGTTTCGTCATCACGATCAGCTTTTTCTAAGATCGTTTTGAAAGCGCGTGCTAATGGTTTATCTTCCATTTGCGCGCAAGTCACGATAGCTTCATCAACTTTTTTAGATAAAACTAATGTGTGGATTTTACCAGTGAAGGCATCCACATTCATACCGTAGTGAAAGTATAGAGTACGAGCACGCTCAACAACTAAAGCGCCCACAGCTACACCAGAACCAAGGATAGTCCAACCGACTACACCTGAATCTTTAATAAAGTTTAAAATTTCTGTCATAAATCCTCCGTAAATTTTTCTTTCGTTTTAATTTCTAAAATTTAATGCTTGGTTAATTCCAAGCGGTTATGCGGACTTTTCCGGTGCTTGGATCCAGGTCTGGATTGTCTGCACTCCCACTGGTTGAATATCGTGAAAACGTACCGCATAATAGAGGCCAGATTTTGAGTTAAGTCGCTGTTTTGAAAAGTTTTTTCTGATTACTTCGCACTCGACATTAAACGGCACAGAGTCTTTTTCATCAGACTTAACATGCAGTTTAAGACGGTCACCCACCTGGATTAAAGGCGAGTTTAAAAGACATAAAGCACCAACTTTAGAAACTGAGACCATTTGGCCATCAAAGAATCTTTGGTGATTGTGTCCCATAACGGGAACATCAACATCTTTACGAGTGTGTTCACGTTTTAAAAAGGCATTAACAACTCCAGCTTCACTTTCGTTTTTTAAGATATTAATAAAACGATCGCGGCTGAAATCTTCTAATTGGTGAATTTGAGTCCATGAAGACAAGTGGGGAGCCCACACGTAATTATAATCCATTAACTGGTTAGTCTGAATCATATTGATGATAGACTTGTATTCGTACGGTCCGTACTTTTGTTCGCCCATTAACACATACCAGTTATTTTCGATTTGCGCCATTTTGTTTCTTCCTTATCCTTGTTTCTTTAATTTCTATTCGTTAAAAATTATTAAGTTAAATCCGGGTCAAAATTGATAGAGATCGCTGAATTTGCACCTGGTTTATAAGTTAAACCATTGATCGTAATTGTGTTGTCAGCTGAATCATAAGACCAACCATCAGTGCTGCTTTGCGGAACCACTACACCGTCAACAACTACGCGAATTGAAGCAACGATTGGTTTTTTATCAAGCGTGTACACAGGTTTTTGCTCAGTCATGATTTGTGAACTGATATTATCTAGTGTTTGATCGAATGGGTTACAGATAGAATTTTTTGTACCACCAGTTAAATCAACTAATTGATTGTAACGAGTTGCAATTTTTTGCGCGCC
>CAMLRE010000073.1 GCA_946482355.1 uncultured Bdellovibrio sp. | reverse complement strand
CGCAAAAAGTGGCTGATATTATGGATCAAAAAATTCAGACTGATCAGTTTTCAAGATGCCCAGGCCGCAAAAATTAAAAGCTTAGGTATTGCTGACTATTTTAAAAAAGTGTTTGTTGTAAACAGCTTAAATTCTGAAAAAAAATTCACCGCTTTTAAAATGATTTTAGAAAGCGATAGCATTAAGCCTGACGAACTCCTTTGCATCGGTAATTCGCTATCTTCTGAAATTAAAGACGCCCGCCAAATCGGTGCCTGGGCTTGTTATTTTGAATTCGGTGAAGACCGCGGTTCAGTTCCAAAAGAACCTGAATTTCAACCGCACTTTCATATCAAAACCCATCAGGAGTTAATTGCCGCATGCCAACTTTAGAGTGTCGTGTCGCCGTTGCATCGCCGAATCACGCTCTCGATGGATTAATCCAAAATGGTTTTGCTTACTCTTTACTTGAATCTCCTTACCTAAAATCAGTCGATCATAAAGTCAGTACCGATATTTTAATTATCGGCGAAAAACAGTTACCTGATTTAGCCAAGGTTCGCGCGCAGATTAATTTTAATTACTGCTATCTGGTTTTTGAAAATGAACAATCGCAAATTAGCGCTGATTTATATAATCAATTTAAGCCAGATCAGATTTTAAATAAAAACGAGCTGACTGAAAAATTAGTTTTTAACCAGTTAGAAAATTTAGATCTGCAAAGACAAAACGAAGCTAAAAGACGTTTAACATCTGAATTAATTGACCAAGACCAACAGATCAAAGCTTCGCTTCGCCAGCAGATTTTTCAAGACCAGCAAGAGCTGATCGACCGCAGGCAAAAGATCTTAGAAGTAAATAACCGTATCGAATCTTTGCGTAAAATTTTATTCAGTCTATCTGAAGAAAATGATGTGACCCGCATTGAAACTTTACTGAATGAGTTATTACCGCAAGCTACGGCGGCCACCTGGATTAAAATTATTCCTGATTACTTGGCTGAAAACTTTGAAAAAGACTTACAAACACAGCTTCCCAGCTTTTTTGTAAAGAAGCAGTGTTCGAAGTATTATATTTATTTTATGAAGGGTAATAACCGCCCGTTCAGAAGTTCTGATAACGAAATGTTTCAAAAAGTTTCTGATGCCCTTCATTTTAATTTAGCCAAAGCTGAATCTTTAAGTGAACAGCAGCACTTAGAAAAAATTGTATCTACCGCATTTAATTCAACCGCTTACCCACTTTTAGTGGTTAACAAAGACTACCGCATTTTAGAGTCGAACAAAGCTTTTCACCGCTACCCGGTCAAAAGTGAAAATCCAAAGTGCTATGAAGTGATGTTTAACCGCGAATCACCGTGTGTGGGTTGTAAGTTTGGCACTAACTTTCAGGTGCAAACACAGACTGAAACCACAACCACGTTTCATAATGTGCAGTCACAGCGCCTAGCCGGCTACGAAGATCGAAACAGCCACTGGGTGCATTTTTATGTCGATGTCACCGAAGAAAAAATGCTCGAGCAGCGTTTAAGCCAAACAGCTAAAATGAAAGAGCTGGGCCTTATTTCTTCTTCAATTGCGCATGAGTTAAATAATCCTTTGGGTGGAATCATTTCTTACATTCAAATCCTTCAGATGGAGTTAAATAAAGAACATCCTTTGCAAGGCGAATTAAAAGATATGAATATGGCCGCTCAGCGCATGAAGCAGATTATTGAAAATCTTTTGATCTTTTCGCGCCGTCCGCACACACAAGAAAAAGAAAACGTTTTATTTAAAGATCTACTTTTAGAATCTTTAAAGATGAATGAACTCGCGTTTAAAATTGAAAACATTAAAGTGGTGCAAAATTTAGATCAAATCACTGATTCCATCACGGTTTCGCGCTCAAACTTTCGTGATTCGTTAAATCTTATTTTTAACTTTTTCATTGAAGGCTTGCGCCGTGTGCGTTTACAGAAGAACACGCAGACCGGATTGATTGAGGTAAAATTTTCCCAGGACCAAATCAACTTTCATTTAGACTTACAAGCCAACATCGGGCCGCTAAATGATGAGCAAAAGAACAAGAATATATACTTTCTGGTGATTCATAAGTCCTTAATAGATCAAGGATTTCAAGTCGAATTAACCGAACCGAACGCCTCGTGGGTCGCAATGCGTATGACTTTACCGAAGGCTAGTCGTAACTAAAATGTTAAGAAAAATGCATATTTTTTAGCAGCACGACTCGGCCTTCCAAAGTCCTGAAATGCAGTCCTGGCCTACGTTTTTTTGACACCTCCGTCAAAAATTGGATTAGGATAATTCAAGTAGATCATGATGATCTTTGACCACGCGACCTCCACGGAAGGAAGTACATGAAGACCAGCCGAGTTTTGATTTTAGATGATGAATCAACACTAAGAACCGCTCTATTTCGCTTACTTGATCGCAAAGGTCATAATGTCGTTACAGCTCAAAAAATTGATGAAGCGAAAAACTTCTGTGCTCCTGATAAAAAATTTGATTTAGCTATTGTTGATCTGAATTTACCAGATGGCGATGGTATGGAGTTCATGACTTTCTTAAAACAATTGTATCCAGAGATTCAAGTGATCATCTTAACGGGTTCTGGTTCTATTGATTTAGCTATTAAAGCCACTCAGCAAGGCGCCTACCACTTCTTAACTAAGCCTTTTAATGTTGAAGAGCTTATTTCTTTGGTTGATAAAGCTTTAGATCATAAATCTTTACAGCAAGAAAATATCCAATTACGCCAAGAAATTACTTCTAAATACAAATTCAACCAAATCATCGGTGAAAGCCAGTCTATTAAAGAGTGTCTTTCGTTAGTTGAACGCGTGGCTGATTCTGATTCGACTGTGTTAGTTCAAGGTGAATCTGGAACCGGTAAAGAATTAATCGCCAGAGCTATTCACTATAATTCTCCAAGAGCTAAAGGCCCGTTTATTGCGATTAACTGCGGCGCGATTCCTTCTGAGTTATTAGAGTCTGAGTTATTCGGTCACGTTAAAGGTGCTTTCACAGGAGCTATTGCTAACCGTGCCGGCCGTTTTGAATTAGCTGACGAAGGTACTTTGTTTTTAGATGAAATCGGCGATTTAGAGCCAAGCTTACAAGTAAAGCTATTACGCGCTCTTCAAGAAAAAAAGTTTGAACCGGTTGGTTCAACAAAAACAGTGTCAGTTAATGTACGTGTTATCACGGCCACTAATGTTGATTTAGAAAAAGCTGTTGAAGAAGGTAAATTCAGAGAAGATCTTTATTACCGTTTAAATGTTATTCCGATTCAAATTCCAGCGTTACGTGAACGTAAAACAGATATTCCGTTATTATTGAATCACTTTTTAAATAACTTTAATAAAAATAAAACAAAAACGATCTCTGGGTTTTCTCCTGAAGCGATGAATTGCTTAATCAATTACGCTTGGCCAGGAAATATCCGCGAATTAGAAAACTTAGTTGAGCGTTTATCTATTCTTAAAGGGCATGGCGAAGTAGCGCCGCAGGATTTACCGGCTAAATACAAATCAGCAGCGGCTTGTTATGCTGAAACCGGTTCAATTGATATTCCTGAAGAAGGTTTAGATTTTAATAATGCGGTTGACCAGTTTGAAAACGCTTTAATTATTAAGGCATTAGAAAAAACCGGTTGGAATAAAAACCAAGCGGCTATGTTGTTACGCTTAAACCGCACGACTCTTGTAGAAAAGATGAAGAAAAAAGGTCTTAAATCTGGCGCAGAAACTTCTGAGCTGGAAATTGGCAACGCCTAAGCGGTAAAGCGGAACCACCCCGTGATTTACCAAAATAAATTTATAATTACGACTAAACTTCCGATCGACCGCCTATGGGCGGTCATGTCTGATACTTCACGCATGAATAAAACAATGGGTCTTCCACCTTGGGAAGAAGCTGAACTAAATGGTTCACGTGTTGTGCGCACTCATGTTTTAGGCCAAGAGCAAGAATGGGTTGAATCGCCCTGGACTTGGATTGTAAATCAAGAAATCAATCAAGAGCGCATCTATAAAAAAGGTTTGATGCAAAAACAAACTGGTCAGTTTCGCCTTCTTTCAGAAAAAACCTCTGAAGGTTTAAACCAAGTTGAAGTTTCTTTTACTTGGTACGGCGGCCCGCTACTTCGTTTTGTGATTGGACCACTGTCAGCTAAGTTTTTAAAAAAAGCGATGACCGAGTATGTGCAAAATCAAGAGCGCATCTATTTTGCCAATGTTCAGGCAAAGAACTTAGCTTTAACTCCGCTGCGTGAACTGACTTCGCAAGAGACAGATTTTATCGAAGCCATTTTAAAAGAAGCGCAAAGTTCAAAGCCCGAAGTTTTAAAAAAACTTCTTCGTTATTTGGTGGCGTCTGATTCTTTAGATATTCATAAAATTAATCCAAGAAAAGCCGCTAAAGACACCGGGCTTAAAATTCATGAAGTGATTGAGCAATTAACAAAACTTACGCAAAGCGGTTACTTAGCTTTAACATGGGATGTGATTTGCCCGCATTGCCGTGGCCCGCAGCTTGAAGCTTCAAAACTTCGTTTCGTGAGCGAGAGCACAACGTGCCAGTCTTGTGATTTAGAATTTTCAACTCAAGCTGATCAATCTATTGAAGTGACATTTAAACCGCAGTCGAAGTTTCGTGAAATCGGAAGTGTTACTTACTGTGCGGCAGAGCCGGCTAAAAAATCACATATCTTAATGAACTGGCCCGTTGGTAAAATAACATCAGCAAAGATTGATTTAAAACCAGGAACTTACCGCGCACGCACTCTACACGGCAAAAAAGAATGTGAATTTAAAGTTGAAGAAAAAACTTCTTCTGGCCAGAAAATAAATTTGGATTTTAAACAGCCGCAAATGACTTTAGCTTCAGGTGAAACTGAAATTTCTTACAGCGGTTCGGAAAAAGATTTTTTTGTTTTTGAAAGCCTTGCCTGGAGTGATGAAAGATATTTAGCCGGTGAAGCTTTAAGTAACACGCACATTCGCACTTTAGTCAGCGATGATTTATTAAAAAGTGGTGTAAAATTAGATATCGGTGAACAGATTATTTTATTTACTGATATCGTTGGTTCAACACCAATGTATAAACGCTTGGGTGACAACAAAGCTTTTATTGCCGTTCAAGATCATTATGTTGAAATTGGAAATATCATTACGGCCAATAATGGCGTGGTGGTTAAATTTATCGGCGATGCGGTCATGGCCGCTTTTACAGATGCCAGTTTAGCTTTTAAAGCGAATCAAGAAATTCATTCAGCGTTTAAAAATAATAAAGATTCTTTGGTTTTACGCACGTCATTTCATATTGGCCAGGTTTTATGCGTGAATATGAATGTGGGCTTAGATTATTTCGGACAAACCGTAAACACAGCGGCCAAATTACAGGGATGGGCGGATGGTTTTGAAACCGCTGTGTCAGAGCAAACGTTACAGAGAGTACCGGAGTCACAACGTTTGCAGCTTGTGATCAAAAAATCAGGCTTTGATGACAAACTTAAGGAGCAAGTTCTCGTTTTTTAATTGGCTAATTTAGGAGGAACACCACACTTAGCATCAATTGAGCGAACCAAATGGCCATGTTTACTTTGTGTGTGAATGTTAATGTTTTCTGTCTATAACCCATGCGAATTCCTCCTCTTATTTACATATTACTTACATATATAAATAACGTGTAAATTATTTGTTTGTCTACCCCCATTTTTTTGAAAGTTTAAGATCTGGCTCTTTGACTAGACACTTTTAAACATAATCTTCTAAATCCAGTTTTTTTCGCTAATAACTTCGACATATTTAAAAAAATGTGTCGCAAAAATAGTGTTCCATACATCTTTAGTCCAGTTAATCCCCCGCCGAAAGTTTAGTGCTTCTATTCTAAGACCCTGGGGAGGGACCAATGAAAAGCACACGTCATCAAATCACATTTTTAGTGGCAGCGATGGCAATGTTAACTCTAACTGCATGTAAGTCGAATATGAGTTTCACGCCATTACCATCTGCAGTAGACCCAACTCCGCAAGGGGACATGGGTGAAGTTAACGAGTTCTTTAAACTTTCTGAATCACAACAAACTCTGACGCAAGATTCATTAGATGAAAACGTTACGGCGATTTCATTTCAGGTTAAAAAACCAGATGGATCTCTTTTAGATTCATTAAACAAGAACGATCTTCTTATTTTAGAAGATATTATTCCAGTCAACGCGTTTAACTTATCTAAAAATACTTTAGAAACCAAAGAAGTTGTTGATATCGCCTTTATCGTGGATGTCACAGGTTCAATGTCAGCGACGATTGAATCAGCGAAAGTGCGTTTAACTAATTTCGTTAAAAAATCACGTGAAGCCGGTTATCACACACGCATGTGCTTAGTAACTTTTGGCGATTACACAATCCGCCGTTGTGATAAATTCTATGACAACAACCCTTCTGATCCTTCAACTGCTACACAGGTTGATGAATTAATCTCTGAAATCACTAAGCTTAAAGCTTTAAAAGGGTCACAAGATCCTGGTGGTAAAGATTTAAATGAAAATCCAATGCGGGCTTTAATTGATACCGCTTCAGCACCATGGGCTACAAATAACCAACGTTTTGCGATTCTAATTACTGATGATGGTTTCTTATATTCACCAGGTAACAGCGGCGCTGTCGGTGCGTTAGCTCCACAGTACGCTGAAGTTAAATCAGCACTAGCTGCTTCAAAAGTAAAAGTGTTCGCAGCTACTCCTTCTTTAGCAGGTTATGATAAAAACTTCGGTTCTGAAAAAGGGATCGTGGCGTTAAGCCAAGGTGAATGGTTTAACTTTGCCGATTTAATGTCTGGTAAAATTACTTTAGATACAATTTTAAATCGTATCTTAACGAACGTAAATACGACTTTCACAATCACTTATGTGGCTGATCAAATTCCAGGTTTAAATCCCTCTTTAGAATTAGCCCTGCGCAGTTTTCAAGTGCAGTTATTAAACCCGCTATTAGGCACAATTCAAAACTTACAATTTAACTCAAGCCTTCCGTACGGGCGTGCTGAGTATAAAAAAGAATTCGCTTTATCTTTAAATAAAAAGATTAAGAAAAATTCTTTAAAAGTTTTAGTTGATGGTGTTCAGGTGACAAAAGGTTTTCAATTAACAAATGAGGGTAAGCTAAAATTTGACCAGGCTCCGGGTAAAGCTTCGGTGATCAGAGTATCCTATGTCTATGAGCAGCTTAAAGATTCTATCATTTTAAAACCGATCTTATTAGGTCAGATCGACCCAAAATCTGTTGAAGTTTGGTTAAATGGCATTAAAGCTAAAGCCTCTGACTTTACTGTCGATCGCACAATGGAAGGCAGATACCTTGTAAGTCTTCAGGATAGCGCTTTAGCAGATTCTGACCCTTACAAAATTTTTGCCAACAATGGACTACAGTTTGATGTAAAATTCAGATAATATGGCTGGGTGTTAAAAGCTGTATTAATCGATCATCACGATTCATTTACTTACAATATCAAAGCGTGGCTTAAGTCACGCTTTGCTGTTTCTGTGGTTGATTGCAGTGAAGTTTCACAGATTAAACCAGAAGACTACGATTTAGTGATTATTTCACCAGGGCCTAAAACACCGGGCGATTACCCCGAAAGCAAAAAATTTCTAACTAACTTACCTGCCAGTAAACCAGTTCTTGGAATTTGCCTAGGCATGCAGATGATGAACGAAATTGAAAATGGCCGCGTACAAGCGTACTATCCGCCGGTGCATGGTAAAACCAGTGCCCTTAATTCTGAAGATGCAAACTACAATCAATTGCAAGTGGCCCGTTATCATTCTTTAAAATGTGATGTTCCCAATCAGTTTGAAGTTATCGCGACCAGCGAAAATATTCCGATGATTGTGCGCCATAAAAATAAAAAATGGCTAGGTCTGCAATTTCATCCCGAATCATTTTTAACTGAAAAACCAGAAACATTTTTACAAGCGGCGGTCGATCTATGCAGCCGGTAATTTGTTTTTACGAAAATCAAAAGTTTATTCATAGCACCGATTACCAGTTAATTTCATGTGGCGATGAACATGATGCCTTGTTTTTTTTAGAGCAGATCGAAAAAGACTACGCACAAAAAATGAAAGTGGTAAAAATTAATTTCGCCGCTTTAGAAGCACCGATTTTAAACGATACGCGCAAAACTTATGTTAAAACCCCAAAGGCTCAGGTTTTTGTTTTAAATAGTTATGAACTCGTTACACAAAAAGATTTA
>CAMLRE010000072.1 GCA_946482355.1 uncultured Bdellovibrio sp. | reverse complement strand
GTGTGCTCTTCCGATCTGTACAGCGGCGATTGATTTACGTATGCAGGCTATGCAAGACCGTAAAAAAGCTCAATACATGGATTTATTTCCGTCGCTGAATATTTCAAGCTCAGCTTATCAATCAACAAATCAAATGAACGGTGCTGGAACAACTCGTTCAAGCGGGCGCAGTAATAGCGTTGGTATGTCGTTAAATTTATATAACGGCGGAGCTGATGTTGAATCACTACGTGCTTCTGAAGAACGTTTACAGGCCGCTGATGCTGAATACAATTCAAGTAACTCCCGTATTCCTAATACGCGCGGAAGTTTTGCGATTTCAGTTTTTGAAGCTTACATAGGGTTAGTTGAAAACTACGAGCAAAAAAGTTTCGTGGTTGATTTAGGTAAAAAATTAGAATTTTTGAAAAAAGCTTCGCTAAATGAAGAAGAATCAAAAACGCTTGAACAAAGAATTAACGATTTACAAACAGCGATTGTGAACGTGGATTTCGGGATCAGCGAAGCGCAAAAAGATTTTACTTATTTTACGACTTTGCCAGCTCCTCAGGCGTCAAGTTTAGAAAGTTTAGATCAGCTTCGTAAAGGTTTAAATATTCCGGCCAATGCAGAAGCAGCTTTTCAAATAGCGATGAATAAAAGCCCTGATATTCAAAGCATGAATCATCGTTTAGCCGCTGAAACGCATGAACGTGAAGCGGATAAACGTCGTATGTTTCGCCCGCGTGTTGATTTAAACGCAAGCTATAACGATAGTAATTCGCGTTCATCAGGCAGTGATCCGATGCAATCACGAGGCACTTATGTTGGTGTTTCTGTGACTTACACAATCGGCGCGGGCTCCGTGTACCGTAACCGCGCAGGCAACAAAGAATTAGAAGCGACACGTAGTGAACGTGATGCGACGTTAGCTGATGTTCAGTACAGTTTAAATTCACGTTATCAGGCTTTAGAAAATCTAGAGCGTGTGTATAGTTTACAGCAAAAAAACTTACAACAAGCCGATGCGCGAATCGCTGATATCTTTCGTAAGATTGAACAAGGCAGTGACGTGCAATTTAAAGATATGATTGCAGCTATTGATACGCGCTCTAGCTACTGGCAATCAAATCTTCAGCTTAAAAGAAACTTAGTTTCGGCGCACTTTAACTTACAACGCACAATCGGAACGTTATTTATCGAAGCTCTTCAATAAATAAATTCGCTACCGAAAGTAAAACCGGCTGATTCCATTTCGCCTTCGTCTTTGGCGTAATAGCCACTAATAGTTGAGCGTAAAGTGTTGGTTGTCCAGGAATAGCCTGTTGAAAAATAATTCGCATTGGTATCGAATTCGTGAGATGCGCCACACATAAACTGCATCTTATTCGAAAAATTCAATTTGTAGCCGAAGGTTTGAAAGAAGTTATAAGTGTTTTTTTCTTGTGGCTGTTCGCTAAAGCGTGAATCGGTCAAAAACTCATGATCACCAACTGAAAAACTATGACCTATAATAATAGCTTGAGTATTAAAGCTTTCGTTTTCTAAGGAACCTTGTGATTTACCCGTGGTAAATGAATTACCTGTCTTATCGTAAATGTAATAAGATCCGTCTTGGTCAGTTTTTTTGTAAACTTTAATACCCGGAGATTCGTATTTATAGCCGAAACGGTAATGCGCGCCAAGTTGATGAATTCCGCCAAATCCCGCAAATAAATGTCCCACGCGCTGAGCGATATCCAAATCAACACCGGTAGCGATATTTCCGTCGTTTGTTGTATAATTGGAATTATAATTTTGCTCATTAACACGAAGGCCAAGTTGAAAACCAAAAGGAAAATTTCTGAAAGCAAATGAATAGGCCAAATTATATTGATCAGCTCTCATGTGGCTTGTATTCGAGCCGTTGGCTACGGGAATTGTTACTCTCGTGTCGAGAGCCATTTGATTCACTAATGAAAATTCGTGCACGTAAGATTCAAAGGCATGAATGCTTGAAAGATAGTTAGGTGCGAATTTAGTTGAAGTGTATTCGGTATCTTGAGTTGAAGATTTAAACGACGTAAGCGTTGTTCCCGTAAGGCTGAAATAACTTTTTTGTCTTTCAGACAGAAGTGCCGGGTTGTAATGAGACGGAGCAGACGATTCAGTAATTGCCACTCCACTGTTACCCAGGGCAGACTCTCTCAGCCCTACCGAAATTTGGGCACGTAAGGTTGAAACTGCTAAAGAACAAAAAGAAAATAAAACAAATTTAATTGCATTGTCGCGCATACGATTTCAATTGTTCATGAAATCGTATGGCAGAGCAAATGTAATATTAGCGGGCGCGATCAGCTGCTGTTGTGCGCTGTTGCGATGAACCGTCAGAAACGGTCGCCGTTGTTGCGCACGCAGTGATGAAAGACGCTAGCAAGAAAGTTACTGTTAAGAAAACCACACGTTTGATCATATAAACCTCCCTGTTTATGTTTTGATTTCGTCGCGGCTAGTAGATTCAAATTTTGAAAGTAGCAGATACAAGCTTGGTACTACGAATAGTGTAAAAATCGTAGAAACCAAAGTACCGCCGATGATCACAAGACCCATCGGTGTTCTTGTTTCTTGCCCGATGCTATCGCCAATCACTAATGGTAAAGCGGCCGCAATTGTTGCAACCGAAGTCATTAAGATGGGGCGTAAACGAATCGGGCAGGCTTTTGTTAAAGCTTCTAAAATATTTTTTTCTCCTTCGTGACGTACATGGTTTGTAAATTCAACAAGTAGAATCGAATTCTTTTTAGCGATACCCATTAACACCACTAGACCGATATAGCTGAATAAATTCAGTGACTGGCCTGTACCCCAAAGAATCAACATCGCGCCGGTCACACTGAACGGTAAAGCAGCTAAAATTGAAATCGGGTGAATGAATGAGTTAAATTGAACCGCTAAAATCATATAAGCTACTAAAATCCCTAAAATAAGAGCCGTTGTTAGACTCTTAAAACTCTCTGTTAGACCCGCGGCAGCACCTTCTAGGTTAAAAGAATATCCTTCTGGTAAAATTTCTTTTGCAATAACTTCAGCACGGTTCAAAACTTCACCCTGACCATGGCCCGGAGCCGGTTGCCCGAAGACACCGATGGCTCGTTGGCGGTTAAGGCGGGTAATGCCCTGGTAAGTTTCGTTATCTTCGGTTGTCACAAGTTCTGATAATGGAACACGTAAACCAAAACTATTTCTAACTTCGATTTTTTCAATATCGCTGGCTTTCGTAACACGGTCTTCAGGTAATTTTACGCGAATATCGTATCGTCTGCCATCCGAGGTAATCTGGCTTGAACGAACACCGGCTACCGTAGCTGTTAACGTGCGGGCGACTGAATCAATCGCCACACCTTTTGAAGCCATAGCTTCACGGTTGGGGCGAATTAAAAATTCAGGCAGTCCTAATTTAAAATCAGTATCTAATTCAGCGGTTAAACCTTCGGCTTCAAGTTTTTGCATGATCTCTTTTGATTTTTCATTTAACACGTCAAGATTAGGTCCACGTAAGTTAAATGAAATCGGATCTTGCCTTCCTGAAGTTAAACCGCGTGAAGAATTATCACGCATTGAAATACGCACACCTTTTACCGCAGCTAATTCTTTACGAATCTCGGTCATGATATTGACATGAGTTTCTTTTCTGGTTTCACGCGGTTTTAAATACAGCGGCATTGAAATGCTGTTAGTTCCGCCGCCACCAGGGCCACCACTTCCAACAGATACAAAGAAGCGATCAATATGTTTATTTTTCTTTAAAATATTTTCAATTTCTAAAGCTTTATCGTAAGTGCGTTCAATTGATGTTCCGGTTGGTGTTTGGCCGCTTAAGATAATAATGTTCTGGTCTTGTTGCGGAACGAACTCTTGTTTGACGTATTTTACTAGAAAAATTGAAACTACGAACAACAACGTTGATACCGCGATGATCGTTTTTGAATACGCTAATGTAACATGCAAGATTTTTTGATAACCCTGTGAAATTTTATGAAACAGATCTTCTAGGTATAATTCAAAACGCGTGGTTTTTGGCCCGGTTCTCATAAAAAGAGCTGAACGCATCGGCGTGATTGTAACAGCTTCTAAAAGCGATAATAAAACCGCTGCTGACATCGTTACACCAAACTGGAAAAAGAATTTACCGGTAATACCGCTCATAAAAACAACCGGTAAGAACACGGCCACAACGGCAAGTGTGGCAGCAGTCGCAGCGGGTAAGATTTCCATCGAGCCATCGTAGGCTGCTTGAGCGGCTGATTTTCCCATACGGTAATGCCGCACTATATTTTCTAAAAGCATGATCGCATCATCGACCACAATGGATATTGAAAGTGTTAACGCTAAAAGTGTGAATAGATTTAGCGTAAAACCTGAAAAATATAAAATAGTCAGGGTTCCAATGATCGATGTGGGAATTGAAAATAAAATATTAACGGCAGCCTGAATACTTCCTAAGAATAAGAAACAGACTAAGATTGTTACAATGGCTGCGGTTACCAACTTATGCACAGTTGTATCCACAACCGCTTTTGTTGATTCAGTGAAATCAATATTCACGATTAAATTATATTCTTTAGGTAAATTTTGTTTTAATTTTTCAACCTGAGCTCTGACTTTTTCACTTAATTCAACTTCGTTGCTGCCACGCTGTTTACGAACAGCAATCGTGATCGCTTCTTTACCATCGGCTTTAGCACGTCTGCGAATATCGCTTAAGCCATCTTCAATCAAGGCCACGTCTTTTAATTGGTACGTGCGGTCTTGAATAAGTTGGCCGCCGCGACGAAGAACGCGGATGTTTCCTACCTCTTGTGCGGTGGTCGCTTCTCCTAGCCAACGCACACGGTATTCTTTTTTATCATCTGCAAACTGCCCGGCGGCCGATTCTAAATGCTGTGATTGAATGGTATCTAAAATATCAACGACTGTAAGATCAGCGCGTTTTAATTTTTCTAAGTCAGGCCAAACACGTAAGTTACGTGAACTAAAGCCTCCGACATCAACTTCACCGATACCGGGAATAAAACGAAATTGGTCTAACAAATAACTTTCAACCCACTGCAAAGATTCACGTAACGGTTTTTCAGTTGTGACCGCAATAAACATAATCGGTGATTCTTCAGGATTACGTTTACGAATCACCGGAGGATCAACATCTTCTGGTAAGCGCACTTGGCTGATCGCTGTTTGCACTTCTTGCAGTGCCACATCGACGTTTCTATTAATATCAAAATTTAAAGTGATGCTTCCGCTGCCTTGTCTGGCTGAGGCACGCATCTCCTCAATCCCTTCAATTGATAATAAAGCCTGTTCGATCGGATCAAGAATTTCAGCTTCGACCACTTCAGGTGATGCTCCTTCGTAGCCTACAGAAATACTTAGAACCGGAAAATCCACATCGGGCATTTGGCTTACGCCTAAACGGTTAAAGCTGATAGCTCCAAAAATAATTAACGCCGACATCACGACCCAGGCAAAAACCGGGCGGCGGATAGAAAGACTGATTAAATTCATAAGTCACTTCCTGCAGATACGAATAATCTGAACTGGCTGGCCAGTTTCTGTTGCTGTGATAAAAGACGGTATAAACGCAGTTCACTTTCGGCGGCGTCAATTTCAAATGTCGTCATTTGTAAGGTTGTTGTGCGACCTTGTTGAAATCGTTGCTGTTCAGCTTTTAGTTTTTGCGATTGGATATCGAAGAGGCTTTTAGCGACTTTAATTTGTTCGCCGATATTTTCTAAATTACGTGAAAGTTCTTCCCAAGAATTTTCTGATTCACCGTTTAAAGCTTGCGATCGGTATTTCGCAGCTTCAGCGGCTTTGGCCGCAGCTTTTTTCTGTTGCGATTTTGTGTCGTTATCTAAAAGCATGGTTAAAGTTAGACCGACTTTTTGCTGTGAATGATTTTCTTCAATGGCGCGATCCCAAGCCGGATCAAATTTTTCAGCAATGCCATTAGACATGTAACTTGCAAAAACGCTTAAGTCAGGACGTAAACTATCTTCATCGCGTAGGGCTTCATAAGAATTTTGCTGCGCCCGCTGAGCTTGGGCATAGGCATCTAAGCGTAATTTTTTATTTTTAAACTGGTCTTTGTAATTTGAGCTTAAATCACCCATTTTTTCGGCTATGAAGTCAGCGGATTTGTATTCTAAGCCGGGAACAAGTTGTTCTAAGTTTTTTTGTTTATTCGTGAGATCATTTTCAACGATGGCTAAATCTAATTTTCGTTGCGCCAGTAAGGCCTGCACTTGTAGCAAATCAGTTTTTTCCGCAGCAAACTGGCGCATGCGGCCTGAGGTCCATTTTTCTAAAGTTTGACTGCGTTTAACGTTATCTTTACGAATCGCTAATTCTTTTTCAGCTAAGACTAAATCCCAATAAGCATTTTCAACAGCAATTAAAAAATTCTGACGCTCAAATTCTAATGAAGCTTTACGGCTTCTTAATTCAGCCTCTTCAGCTTGGTAGCGAAGACGAGTTCTGTGACCAAATGAATTTTGCCATAGCGATTGTGAAAGCTGCACTTGCCACTCGGCGGTGTTTCGTTCTGGGTAAGTGTCATCTTTTCCAAGTAAGGTGTGATCAGTCGCTACTGATAATTCAGTTCCCGAAGAAAATGGTTTTACTAAAGTTAAACCAAACATGCCGGATGTGCCTTCACGGGGAATGGTACCAAAAACTTCGCGTTTATCTTTGTAAGCAGAAAGTTCGGCGCTTAGGCGTGATGATAATTCAAGATCACGTGCTTTGATTTCGCTTTCCAAACTTTCAAGTGAAGCTTCTAAGCTTTTAAGTGTTTCAGATTTGTTTGCGGCTTGAGCCACGATGTTTTCTAAATTTGAAACGTGGCTTGTTGCGGTTTGGGCAAAAACTAGGGAGGGAGCGACAAGTGAAACAATAAGATAGATCCGAAGGTTTTTCATATATGCGTTTGACGACGCCGATGATGAAAAAGTTCAGATAAATTTTCTTAAAATCCGGCCAAAGTTAAATATTCTTCACCAATGTCTAGAGTTGGAACGCTAGCTTCAGTGTATTCATCATCTTCTTCAATAGAAATCGGTTGGGTTGAAGTTGCAGCGACTGTTGCTACTGCAGGTGGTTCAGTTATTGTTGGAGCCACCGTTAAAAAATGAAACATAAATAAACTGGCAGCAAGACCTGTCGATAACCATAACCAAGTCGTGTTTGAAGTTGATTCTGGTTGTTTCAATTTTAATTGGCGCATTAAAGAATTTAATTCGCCAGCCTCAGCTTGAGGTGCTTGCGGTTGATTTTCTTTAATAAAAGATTTTAGTTCATCATCATTCATTTTATTAAAACGATTCATAATGTCCTCTTTCGCTGTTCTTTTTTTTCTGACAACTCAGAAACAAATTGCCGCAAATGTTCTTTGGCATAATGCAGTCTTGATTTTACGGTTCCTTCTGAAAGTTCTAAAACATGCGCTATTTCAGCCAAAGATAATTCGTGGATTAACGATAAAACAATCACCGTTCGGTGTTCGATACTTAAAGCGGCCAAGCTTTCAGAGACAAGTTCGCGGTTAGCTAATTCTTGTTCCAAATCGCGTCCATCTTTTTTAAATTCAAGAACAGAATCACTCGATGTGGGATGGCGTTTTTCGCTGCGCAAATGATCTAAAGCAATATTTACAGCGATGCGGTAAATCCACGATGAAATTTCTGATTCTTTTCTGAATTCAGGAAGTTTGCCCCAGACGCGGATAAATGTTTCTTGCACCAAATCACTTAAATGCGAAGGGCCAGCAATTTGAAAAATTACTGATCGCACCAGTTTTTGGTATTTGTTGTAAAGATCAGAAAACTGCTCAGATTCGCTTTTTTCTGATCTGGTAAACAAATTCGTTAAAGAAACAACCGCCGAGTTTAACTTCATTCTTTTCCGATCATGTTTTTAAATTTAGTGCGCTGTTCTGGGGTTAAGATCGAACGAATATGCAAGATTCGTTCAAAGCGCGTTTTGGCAAAATCCTCTTGAATTTTTTGTAATGACGCAAATTTTTCGCGAACTTTTTCATCGCTGGCATCACTTTTTAGAAGCTCTTCTAATTCTTTATGAGCTTGCTCCATTTCGTGATGCTTTTTCTTCATGGCCTCTTTGCCATACGTGGCTTGCATGTCTTGAAGCTTAGTTTTTTGCTCTTCTGTCAGGTCTAGTTTCTCTTTAATTTTTTTCAAAGAACCGTAGAACTGCTTTTCTTTTTCGTTACACCCATGCGGCATATCTTTTTTGCCAGCTTGCGCGAAATTTGAGAGCAAAAAGGCCACCGAAAAAACGGCTAATACAGCAGGTTTTTTTAGAGAAATTTGTAAATTCGAGGGCATAACTAAAGCTCCTTTAAAGTTAATTTTGAACATTAGACGACCCAGGGGTTCAAAAGGTTCAAATGT
>CAMLRE010000071.1 GCA_946482355.1 uncultured Bdellovibrio sp. | reverse complement strand
CAGATACACTTAATGCAAATACCACTGGACAGGAATGGACAGCGACTATTGATTCAACAGATCGTTTAAAAGCATGGTTATTCGATCCGACAACCGGCACACGTAGCAAAGATGAACGTAGTTTCAGTTATGCGGTTAGGTGTATAGGAAGGTAATTATGAAAAAGGTCACTTATAAAATTGTAGCGATCTGTTTTTTATTATCTCTGTTATTCAGCTGTCAGGCTGAAATCACAGATCCTATTGTGCAAAAATCACAAACTCCAGTAGGAGATTCTGATTTTGACGAATGGGATCCATCAATGGTTTTAGTTCCAGGGTTAAACCTTGTGACTTTCACTGATGGCGACCGTGAAACTTCATGGCCTTATTATAAAGCCAATGCGTCTTATAAAATTAAATTTCAAATCGTTTCAGGAACTCCTGAAGCGGGCGGTGATTCAGTTGATCCGGGTTTATATTCAGTCAAATTAGAAGTTTCAGCTAATAGCGGAACAACATGGACAACTTTACCGGCAGCAGGAGCTCTTCCGGCCACTGCGGGTTCGGAAAGTTCTTACGACTGGGCGATTCCACAAATTCAACCAGAAGGTACAAACTACTTAATTAAAGCGACTGCAACAAATGCGGCTAATAAAACAATTACCGTTCAGTCATCACGCACCTTCACTGTCGACGGTGCAGCACCTGTGATTAACTTCTTTGGTTTAACACCAGGAGCTTTAGGTGTTGTGAGTGTGGGTAGTGTAAGTGATGCTACAGTTGCAAAAGTTGTAAATCGCAGTTTCTTTGAAACTAGCATTGCTGTTTCAGATACGACGACTGTGGTTAAATTTTTATGCGTAAAAGCTTTTGATATTAATCCTCCGGCCGAAGATGATTCTTGCTGGCAGGATATGGAAGATGAAGCTTCAAAAGATCTTATTAAAGATGATATTTCTACCTTCGTAGGTTTCGTACAAAACACTTATAAAATCAGTGTTTGGGCGATGGATTATGCCGGTAATATTTCTGGTTTAACAGCCGGCACAGGCCAAGAAAATAAAGATCAGGTAACGATTGCGTACAACCCGGCCGTTGCACCAACGATCACCAACATGATCGCTTCAACAAATAACTCATCATCATTATCGCCAACAAAAGCTGAAACAACTTTTGTGGCAAATCAAGATGTGTATGTTCGTTGGAAAGTGACAGACACTGACTTAACAACAGCGCCGATCAGTTTATATTACACATTAGATGAAGAAACTTTCTACGAAGTTCCGGGTATGCAAGATATCACGAACTCTAAAGTCGGATGTACGACAGATGGTAACTATACAGGTTGCCGTAAAATTCAGGCTCCAAGTTCAGGGTATTTTAAAATTCAAATTAAAGTTAAAGACCAATCAGGTTTAGTGTCTTTATCAGCAACGCCAGCACTTAACACCGAGAAGTTTTCAATTGTTGCAGGTAATACTGATTTAGGTATTAACGGCAGTGCGAATAAAGCCATTTTCTTATCACAAGTTCGCGCAGCTGACGTTCCGGGTGATTTTGGTACATTGGCTGTTTCATCAAAAGGTAAAGTTTATTTCTTAGATTCTTCACGCGGTATTTTACTTGTTGACCCAGTTGATGGTGTGCAAAAAGTTTTTGTGAAAAAAGGCAGTACAAAAACCGGTGATGGCGGAAACGTAGCTAATGCCACGACCATTGGTAATGGTAAAATCACAGTCGATTATCAAGACCGCTTATTGATTTTTGATGGTGACCGCATCCGTCGTGTCGAAGCTGACGGAACAATTAATACGATCATCGGCGGTGGTACAATTAACACGTACACAAAAGCCGTTGCTGCAAAAAGTTTAAAATTTAGCACAACAATGAATATGTATTCGTTATTTCAGGTATTACCGAATGGAAATATTTGGTTTACGATCGGAAACCCGACAGCTCAGGTCTACGATTACATGATGGGTATTTATAAAGCGGCTGAAGATAAAGTTTACTTTATGAAGTTATCTGGTAAAGGCCGCTACGGCGATCCAGAGTATGTTTATACAACTGATTACGTGCGTACAATTGCTTTATCATTTAACTACCGTACGTCGCAGCCAGAATTTTTAACGTCATATATTTGTTATCCGGTTCCGGGTGGTTGTGGTCACTACGTGGCAAACTTCAACGCGCGTAATGGTGTGGCCGCAGGTTACGGAACACACGCACCGAACTACGCTTACTGGGAAACTCAAATGTTTGCTTCACGCCGTGGAGCAATCTACTGGTTAGGTGCGCATTACCCATTTAAGTTAGGTAAATATAACGTAGCTACAAATCAGTGGAACACTGTGGTCGGTGGTCAAACACAAGGTTACTGTGCTGACGGTGGAACAGCTTCAAGCTGTTTAATTTCAGGTATTGATGCTTTCGTTGATGGAACAAATACAGTTTATTTTAATGATGCCGGACAAATCCGTGTAATCTTACCGGATGGAAAATTAAAAACATTATTCGGTGAAAGAAAATCAGCCGGTGATGGCGCTTCGCCATTAGCAGCGCGTATGAATGGTGTGAATTACATGGGCGTTTGGGGTACAAGCGATACCGTGATTGCGGCCGATAATAAAGAATTTAATGTGCGCGAAATCACGCAAGGCTCTTCGGGCCAAATTAACCGCTTAGCGGGTAACTACACAGATGAAGCCGTTTCATTTGAAGCGCCGTCAGTGAATCGTTATTCGGTGAACGCAGCTTCAGCGTCGTCATTTGCCAATGAATTCTGGGGCGGTATTCAAGGTGTTCAAGTTGACCCTCGCGATGGTACTTTCTATGCTTCACTGACTCGTAATGGTGTCGTTGTGAAATATGAAAGAGATGTGGCAACAGGTAAAGCCAACAAGTGGAAACTTGTTCTTGGTGCCGGTGGTACCGCTTTCTTAAGTTCAGCGGCCAATGGTCTTGAAGGCCGTAACATTTCAATGAATGGTTATCCGCTCGTGTTACACGGAATCATGATTCCTGACGGAAGCACAATTCCTACTTACGCTGTTGAAAACGGAACTTCGCAAGCTTATCTAGTTGCGTGGACACAACGTTGGAACGGCGAATGTCACGTTGACCCGCATGCGAAAATTTTTACTTCTACAAGCGGTACTGTCAGAAAATTCATGGGCGCAGCTACAAATCCAACCTGCGTGGGCACAGCCACGTTTGAAGAAGGTGTAGATATCAGCGATAGTATTCAAATGCCGATGTGGGGTAACCAATCGACGTCTTCGATTTACTTAAAAGAAGAACGTGCGTTACTTATGGCAAATTACACAGCAAAACGTATTATCAAAGCACCATTATTACGTAACGGTTCTGATCAAATTATCGGTGGTGGTGTGACGTCGGTTTGGGCGACAACAGCAAAATCGATTCGTGCGTTTAACTATAAACAAAATGCCTCTGGCCAGTATGAACTTTATTACTGTGCTACAGATGGTACTTTAAACAAAAAGAATTTAACGACAGGTACTGAAACTAACTTACCACTTCCGACTAGTAGTACGGGTACGAAGTTTTTTACTTGTGACGGATTATCAATAGCGTGGGATTATAATAAGCAGCAAGTGTATTTCCCGTTCAGACAAAATGGTTTGTCTGGCGTGGGTAAATACTGTGTTACGACAACTGGGATATGTCCATGATGATGAGAACTTTTTTTGCAGGAATGATTTTTATGATGATGCTATCATCACAAGTTAAAGCCGAAGTGAAGATGACCGACGAAAAAGGTCAGGTTGTCGCATGGCCTGCAAAAGAAGAATTTTTCACGAACACTGAAGGCTACCGCCAATACGGTGTTACTATCGAAGTGCCTGATGTGGCAAAAGATACTGAAATCATCACTGAAAACGGAACAACAGCCCAAGTTGGCGAAAAAACAATTTGGTATCTTTCAAATTACGATGATGCCATGACATACACAACAAGCTCAGGCACAGAGAAAAAAATTACAGCGAAGTGGATTCCCTTAGCGAAAAATGTCATAGGCGAACGCTGCGGAAAAAATTCAGTGCGCGTGCAATTGCAAGATCCGAAAAAACCTTTAAATTTTCCGTTAGCTGTTTCTTGTGATAATACGCAAAAAACTTTAAACATCACTTTAAGTGCTCCGGCGCAAGTTGAATGGATGGATTCAACATTATTCGAAGTTGCAGGTAAAGGTGAGCCGTGGAGAAGTTATAACTTACCGGCCACATCTCCTCAAGGTGGGCCGATCGGTACAATTTCAATGCGTAACGGTGATCAAGAGTTCGTTGTCACCTTAGTGACTCCGAAAAATATTGATCTGGCTAAAAAAGAAGCCATGGAAAAACAAAAGCAAAAACAAGCCAGTGAATTCCAGCAATCACTTTACTTAGGTAAAATCGATTTAAGTTATACGGCTGATCCGGTAACTGCCGAAGATAGCAAGTACTCGTTTAAGTACGCTGTTTTAAGTCCGAAAGTCATGGGCTTTTTAAAATGGGGTGGCGAATTTAAAACAAGTTTTGCCACAGGTAAAAAAGACGAATCAGTTGATTTATTATACTATAACGCTTTAGTGGGCGTTCACTACGATTATAAAAACCAGTTAGACCTGGGTTTACGCGCTTTATTTTCTGGTTTAACGGTTCAACAAAAATCATCAACGGCAAAATTATCTTCTAACCAAGCCGGTTATGGTGTGTATGCTGATTATTTATTTGATGCTAAAAACCGTGTGATTGCAAAAGTGAACATGATCGGGATGATGTCAGATGTGATCAAATCCCATATGGAAATCGGTTTAGAATATCGTTACCAATTAATGTTTGATAAAAAACCACTGTGGGTAGGTCTTGGTTACAATAGTGAAAACTATAAGGCCGAGAACGAGGCTGGACTTAGCCGCGAATTTAAAACGACCGAAATACAATTGGTGGTAGGATTTTAATGTTAAAGGCTAAAAAACTTTTCATTTATTTAAGTGTGCTCTTAGCTGGAACGATGATAATCGCCGGCTGTGAGGCCACGATTACAGATCCGATTACACCGGCTTCTGAAAATCCACCATTGAATGGTGAATCACCAGAAGTGGTGGTTGAATCATTGCATGGTAATGAATACGTAAAAGGTGGAACTCTTTATAAAATCCACATGATTATCACAGATCCAACATTAGATACAAACTCAAGCACGATTGAATACAGTCGTGATGCCGGTTTAACGTGGACAACTGCTGAATCATCTACAGGACAAGACGGTGATGACTTTGCAACTTACTCTGGCCAAGAAAGTGTTTTTAACTGGTCAGTGCCGCGTGAAACAGATTGTACAGTAGTCAGCCCAGCCAGTGATGGTGGCAGTTACAAAATCCGTGTAACAACGCGTGGCCGTCCCGATGCCTTTCCAACAGTTTGGGTAACACCTGGATTATTTACGGTGGATTCTTGTGCGCCGGTTGTTTGGGGAATGAACTTCGCTTATGCGAGCACTTCAAACACAGGTTTTTCATCAATTTCGCTTCCGAATATCTCAGATACTTTTTCGTTATCTCCGATTAAAGATATTTGTTTAAAATATATTGTTACAACTGTTCCGACAGAAACGGATTCATGCTGGTTAAACGTAAACAGCTTAACAGGATCAGCTTATCAAACATCAATTTCTGGTGTGAGTATTCCGTTCTTTTTTGGTTACACAGCTTTAACAAGCATGACAGCCACATTATGGGCGCGTGACTATGCCCACAATCAGACAGAGCTTACATTAGTGGCGTCTTCTCCTGTGGGTGTCGCGGGCACAGATATTACGGATGTATTTAACCGTTCTTGTGGTGGTTCATATTGTACAAGTGCTACAGTAACCGGTGGAGCTGTTTCAAGTAACGTTGTCGTTAATAGCGTAACGGTTTTAGATAAATCAGATTCACCAGATTCAGACAGTTCATTACTTGATCCACAAATGTTTGTGGTGAATTCAGCCGGTATTATTTATATGCGCGATAAAGCGCGTGGTATTGTAAAAATTAATCCAATCACAGCCACACAAACTGTGATCGTGGCACTGGCACCAACAATTGCTGATGGTTTATTAGCGACAGCTTCAGTAAAAAAACCGTTACGTATTGCCTTAGACAGAGAAGAAAATTTAATTATTTTTGACTATGACCGTATTCGCAGAATTAATTTAAATGAAGCTCCGGCTTCACAAACGATTGAAACAATCGTGGGTGGCGGTAGTGATTCTTTTGATACGGTCAAATCAGCCACTGATTTACAAATCGATTATCACGATAATTTACTGTATTACGGAACGTTCCAGGTTTTACCAAATAACTGGATTGTTTTTAACTCAGAAGATCCATTAAAACAGTTAGATAATTCGGTGATCGCTGATGAATCAGATCGTTTTAGATTACGTGTGTACCGTCCAGATCGCGATACAAAAATCGTTTCAATCAGACTTTCTGGAACAGGTATTAACGGCGATCCGTCACAGGATGTCTCTCAATTATGGCCGTACGGTGGTATGGCGGTAACGTACGATTCAACAAATAAAGAGATTGCTAATATCTACGCTCGTCTGTGTGACGACGATACGACATGTGCGCAACAATCCTTAGCGATGTTTGATGCTGATGGTGTAGCGGCAAGTACGAACGTGGTATTACCGGGTTCATTCAGTAATAACTATATGTTCGTCTCACGCACAAACACTTTATATTCGATGAATCGCTATGAAGGTTTTGTTAAGCGCCATAACGGAACAACATGGCAAACAGTTCTGGGTAAAGGTGCTGATGATTACCCTGTAGCATTATGTGCTGATGGAACATCCCGCACAAATTGTGATATTAATCTTTGGGATACTTTTGTTGGCATGAGTGAAAGAATTTATTTTATCGATAGCGGAAGTATTCGTTATGTCGATTTATTAAATGGCCGTGTTTATACGTACGTAACCCTTACGCCGTAATTAAAATTCCATACCAATGCCGGCATGTAACGCCATTTGCGTAATCACCGGCACTTTTTCAGAGTAGTTTAAAGAATAGTGGTATTCAAAACCTACCGGAATAAAATAATTTTTCATAATTAAATAATCAGCTCCGGTAGAAACCAAGATTGAATTGGCAATACCGATAGCGCCTTTATTTAATGACGTTGATTCTTTATTTAATGGAAATTTAATTCCTGAACCAGCAGCAGCCCAAAGCACTAAACGGCTATTGCGGTAGTAATCATAACGAATAGCTGCTGAGGCTGCGATATAGTTAATATTTACGTTACAAGCTGTTGATGTTTTGCTCGAGCAAGAATTGTATTTCGCTGTTCCTTCAACTTCGACCGGTTCTAAACCTAAAGAGCCGCGCAGTAAAAACCAATCGGTCGGCCAATCAATCACACCCATAAAACCAACGCTACTGCCGGTCATGCTGACAGTTTCTTCGTTCGGAGTTGGAAAGGTCGCATCTTTTTGTTTAATTGAAATTCCGTTATTTAAGTATTTAGCGTGAACTGAGATTTTAATCGCTTCTTCTTTAAACGAAGGATCGCCTAAAATACGTTTAACACGTTCGCCGACAGTGAAGTTACCATCTTGAAGCTTGGCCACAACTTGACCCGGACGAATCTGAATAACGATAGCACGGCCTTGGTATTCTGCTTGCGGAAGTGTGACTAAGTAATCACCGCGTTCTAAGGTTCCGCCTTCTAGATCAACAAGAAGTTTATTATTACGAATTTCTAAAACTTTAAAAGCTTCGGCTTTGTAAGAAAGCACAAAGAATAAAGTAAAAATAAAAGCAAAGGCAGAATTTTTCATCAGCCTTTTTAGTATGTGACTATTTCATTAACTCCGCAAGTGCGGTTTTGATTTTATTGATCAGGCGGGCTTCGTTTTGGCGAACAGCTTCGCGGGTAATATGATACTTTTCTCCGATTTCTTGGAGCGTGAGCGGTTCTTCGTTTAAAACACGCTCATCAAGGATGATTTTTTCTTTCTCTGTCAGCGTACCTTTAATTTTTTCGATCGCATCTTTTAAAAATTTAAGCTGCTCAGCTAAAGCCAGCTGTTCATCCAGCGGAAGGCTTCCATCTTCTTTGCGTAAGATACTTCCTAAAGATAAAGTGGCTCCGCTATCGTCATCAGCTGTTTTATCAAGGCTGACATCGCGTCCAGAGACACGTTTGGCCATCTCTTCAACTTCTTCTTTCGGAATTCCAAGTTTATGAGATAGCTGCGCGATATTTTCTGGTGAAGACATTTTTTCTAATTCGTTTTTTTGGCGTTGTAACTGATAGAATAATTTTCTCTGGTTTGCCGTTGTTCCAATACGCACCATTGAAAATTGGCGCATTAAATACTCTTGAATATACCCACGAATCCACCATACAGCGTACGTAATTAGACGGGCGCCTTTATTGGGGTTATACTCTTTTA
>CAMLRE010000070.1 GCA_946482355.1 uncultured Bdellovibrio sp. | reverse complement strand
AAGCCGTGCGGCTTATTTCATTACGAATGCGTGTAATATATTCGCTGACTATAACTTCTTTCTTTTCTAAAAGAGTCAGAACAATTTGCACAGCCGAACGAAGACACTCTTGCATTCCACTTTCATTTTTAAATCTGGTGATAATTTCGTAAAGACCGGTACGTCCTGCATAACGTGTTTTTCCGTAAGTAACTCCGATACCACAAAGAGTACTTAGCTCTATGGCTAAGTGTTCGATAATGTGGGCTAAGTATGTACCGTTTTGAAGGCGCTGAATAAATCCGCCTTCGTAGCCCTTAGAGCAGGCATGATCTGCAAGGCCCGGAAATGTGTTAATTAAGCTCTGAGAAAAATAAGGAACCGAAGTGCTCGGCACTTCGCTCCATCTTTCAAGATCCAAAGTCATAACTATGGTAGGTCGAGAGTGAAATACGCTCGGCCCATGATTGGTTCTCATATGTTGAATCTTCAAAGAATCCTCCTGAGATGCTTTTTGTCCCAAAATAGCAGTTATTGTTGCCTAACACCCCAAATGGGGCTTTTCACAATTTTTAACTTTCAAATTCGTCACTCCGCATAGAGAGTTAGCAATTTAAGTTCCAAAATTAATTTTTGTAATGCTGCCGTGGCGACAAATTTGCTGCCACATCTGCCATGAAAAAAAATAAAATTTATGCCCTAGTTTATTTAAGATTTTTTTTGTTAATTTCACTTTCTGTTGCCCCCTTAGCTAAGGCACAACAAACATCTTCTCCTGCTACTACTTCAGCTTCTTCAGCAGCAACTGTTACTCCTGCCCCCGCAGAAGACATTGCTATCGTTCAGGCTCCTACTGATACGATGATCGAAAAAAGACTTTCAAATATTTTTAAAGCTTCAGGTTACTTCACCAATTCAGAAGTTGTTTCTAAAGAGGGTTTAGTAACTTTGTCAGGTAAAGTGTTACAAAAAACCCAGAAAGAATGGGCCGAAAAATTAGCTGCAAACACCGAAGGTGTTGTTGCGGTATTTAATAATATTGAAGTTGAAAAAGGAAATTTTATTGATTTACGGCCAGCTCGTACTGAGGTTGAAGAAATCCTCCGAAAATTTAGCACGGTGATTCCTTACGTTTTAGCCGCCATCTTAGTTTTAGCTGTCTTTTTATCTGTTTCTTTTTTTGCGGCCCGTGTCGGCCGAAAAACAGCTGCGCGCAAAATAAAAAACCCTTTGCTGATAGAACTTGTCGCCAAGCTTTTTGCTTTGCCGGTCATCTTAATCGGCCTTTATTTAGTTTTACGTATCTCTGGGCTTACAGGAATTGCCATCACGGTCTTAGGCGGCACGGGAGCTCTTGGTTTAATCGTCGGCTTCGCCTTACGAAACATCCTCGAAAATTATTTCTCTGGTTTAATGTTAAGCTTACGAAATCCATATACAACAGGAGACCTCGTTGAAATTGCCGGTAAGCAAGGTATCGTACACAAACTAACCACCCGAGGCACAATACTTATCGACTACGACGGGAACCACATCATTATTCCGAACACGACAATTTACGGAAATATGATAATTAATATGACCGCTAATCCTTCTATCCGTATCAGTTTTGCCGTTGAAGTGCCTCACGACCACCCAACAGAAAAAATACGGCAGATCGTTAATGCGGCCTTTGCCGAAAACTCTGAAGTGCTCAAAGAACCCACTCCACAGATTCTGTTGAATGAGCTTACGAATTGCTCGTCAAAATTCATGGTTTACTTTTGGATCGACACAAAAAAATCGAGTTATTTAAAAATGAAATCTTTATTTATGGAAACAGTAAAAAATAAGCTCGAAGAAAACGGAATCCAGCTGGCGCAGAAAACGATTAATGTTCACAACTACAAAGAACAGCCTATTGTAAAAAAACCGCACCGGACATTTATTGAATCGCCACCACAAGAAACTACTCCAGAAAATCAAAGTCTTATGGAACTTGCAAAAAAGGGCCGACAAATGGACAGTGGTTCAAATCTCTTGGAAAAAGCTCCCACTTAAATGACCAACACAGTCATTTCGTGATTAGGTTAAAAAATTAGGCCAACATCTAAAAATGGCTGTTGAACAAAATTCGAATGATCTTATTTACGTTGTGACTTTACTGGGCGCTGCTGTTGTGGCTGTTCCTCTTTTTCGCAAATTAGGACTGGGTTCGGTACTGGGATACCTTTTTGCTGGTTTTGTCATTGGCCCTTTTGGATTTGGCCTGTTTAATGATCCTCAATCAATTCTGCATGTCGCCGAACTGGGTGTGGTGATGTTCTTGTTTGTAATTGGTCTTGAAATGCGTCCTTCGCACTTATGGAGTTTGCGTGGCCAAATCTTCGGTTTGGGCTCACTCCAAATCGCCGTTTGCTCGGTCGTGCTAACAACTGTCGGATTAGCTTTCGGCTATTCCTTAACAATCTCGTTTATCAGCGCCATCGGTTTTGTTCTTTCTTCTACAGCAATTGTTATGCAGCTTCTTGGTGAACGTGGTGACGTTGGCCTACCGCACGGACAAAAAACTGTTTCTATTTTATTATTTGAAGATCTGCTCATCGTTCCGCTTTTAGCTTTAGTCGCTATCCTTTCCCCGATTGGCCGCACCGATGGTATCCAGTGGAGCACGATCGGAATTGCGTTTGGAGCCGTTATTCTTGTGATTGCTGCCGGTCGCTGGCTGCTAAATCCCTTCTTTCATATTCTTGCAAACTCGCGCGCCCGCGAAGTTTTAACAGCAGCGGCTTTATTTGTAGTGCTAGGTACTGCCTTACTCATGCAAGTAAGTGGCTTATCTATGGCTCTGGGGGCTTTTTTAGCCGGAGTTCTATTAGCCGAATCGACATTCCGTCATCAGATCGAAGCTGATATTGAACCTTTCCGCGGCATCTTACTTGGTTTATTTTTTATCGGTGTAGGAATGTCATTGGACTTAAAAGTGATTACACAAAACGCACCGTCGATTCTTGCAGGTGTTGTTCTTTTAATGCTTGGAAAATCTATCAGTATTTACGCAGTGGCAAGATTTATGGGTTCTTCGCATCGTGAAGCCGTTGATCGCGCTTCGCTGATGGCACAAGGTGGAGAGTTTGCCGTTGTGTTATACTCAGCCGCCCAACAAGCTCAAGTCATTCCCGGAGAAGTTAATGCAAGCATGACAGCGATTGTTGTTCTTTCAATGGCATTAACTCCATTGGCTTCTTTGATGGCTAAAAGACTTTTATGTTCAGAAGAGCCGTCGTTAGATGGCATCGAAGAAGCACGTGATCTTTCAAGCTGTGGTTTAGTGATCGGCTTTGGCCGTTTCGGACAAGTCGTAAGTCAACTTTTACTCGCTCGCGATTTAGATATTACAATTATCGACAGCAATCCTGAAAGAATTCGTAACGCGAGTAAATTTGGTTTCAAAATTTATTACGGTGACGGCTCAAGATTAGATGTTCTTCGGGCTTCAGGTGCCGAGAAAGTTTGTTTTATTGCTGTTTGTATTGATAATAAAAAAACTGCAAATAAAATTTTACAATTAGTAAAAGCTGAATTTCCTCAGGCTAAAATTTTAGTTCGTTCATACGATCGTATTCACGCGCGCGAATTAGTTTTAGAAGGCGTCGATTATCAAATGCGTGAAACTTTCGAATCAGCGATTGTCTTTGGCCAAGAGGCTTTACGTACAGCAGAGGTTCCTGAAGATGACATCACCGCGATTGCAGAAGATATCCGCCGCAGAGATGCCGAGCGTTTTGCTCTGGAAACCAGCGGTGCAAGCAATGATGATGTGGCTGTAAGAAATTTATATTATGGAATTCCAAAACCTGCGCCTCTTATCGAACCAAAGCGACAAACAAAGATTTTGAACGCGGAAGGACAAAACTTAAATCAGTCATAATTGTCGTTTTATAGCGAAAAAAAGGTGAA
Source organism: uncultured Bdellovibrio sp. (assembly GCA_946482355.1). The sequence continues at coordinate 4,562 of CAMLRE010000070.1, read as the reverse complement.
CCAGCATGTTTTTTTATTTACAATATAAGCATGTCTCAAAAAGTCAGCTTGGCCGATTTGATTTCACTCGGCGCACATCAAAGTAAAAAATGGGATTGGAACTGGTACACTCTTTTCGTGACGTGGTTTTTTACCACAGATACCAAAACCACTCTGGATCAAAAACTTGATTATCTCAATCACCTGCTTGAAAACAACGCTCAATTTAGAGAAGTGTTCATTAAAAAGTGGACAATTTTCATCGATCAGGTTCAGTTCGATTCATTATGGGTTCACACATTTAGTGGCGAATCAGATTCTTTTATTCAGGAACTCATCTGGGCTTTAAATCAAAAAATTATTACAGCACCTCCGCAAGGTTGTGAAATTTCTCATCTGGTGGATGAAGTTTTACAATTGGATGTGCAACTGGATAACTATCGCTATTTCGATTCAGCAAGTTTTATTAAAATTTTATCGTACTTTCCTGACGACAAAATTTCGTATTTAGTTACCGAAATCCAGGCTTCATTGGTTCGTGCGATTTATATTCTTTCAAGTAAAAATATGTCGGATATTTATTCGTCGATTTTTAAGATGCCTTCTTCAGAAAAGTTCAGTTCGGATTTCGTTAAAGTTCTTCAAGTGGTTAATTTGCAGGAAATCAGCGACATGCAGGCTTTAAAAAAATTAAATGCCAGCAATATGGCGATGATCGATAGCACCATTGAAAACTTCCGCGAAACCGGTGTAAGCCTTAATGCCCTATTCAGAATTAAAAAGATTAAATCCCGCCTTCAAAGAATCGTGCATTTGACAAAGATGTACGAAGATTACAACTTTAAATCTTTAGCTGCTATTTTAGCGGAACGAAAAAACTTTTATTCGTTGAAGTTTCAATTTTTTCATTACAGCAGTCAGCTTATTGAAATTGTTTCTTTAACAAGTGCTGAAACCGGCGATCATTACGTGGGACGTTCACGCCAGGCTATCACTAAGCTTTTCACTAGCGCGTGCGGTGGTGGCTTTATTACGGGCTTTACGGTGCTTATCAAAACGCTTTCATCATATATGCATCTGGCTCCCTTTTTATCAGGTTTTTTAAACGGGATAAATTATTCAATCAGTTTCATTATTATTTATTTATTAGGTTTTACTTTAGCAACCAAGCAACCTGCGGCTATTGCAGCCCATTTAACTTATCAATGGGAAAAGTTAACTAAATCAGAAATCTTAGATGAAATCGACTCAGTCTTTAAATCGCAGTTCTGGGCGGTGTTGGGTAACGTAGGAATTGTTATTCCGACGGTTCTGTTGTTTTCCTACCTGTCAGAACTAGCTTTTAATCAAAATTTTATGACCTCAGAAAAAGCTCAGGCCCAGATCGCATCAATGTCGATTCTAAGCTTTACCCCGTTCTATGCTTTTTTAACGGGTTATTTTTTATGGTTCTCTACGTTTGTTTCAGGAGCCGCTGATAACTTTTTTAAAGTTTATAAATTTGATGAAGTTATTCTAAATTCCCCAAAAATTCTTTCATTTCTTTCTCCGGTAAATAAAAGAAAATGGGCTAACTTTTTAAAAAATAACTTCGGAGCTCTTTGTGGAAATACTGTTCTGGGTTTTATTCTGGGAATAGTACCTGTCTTCGGTGATTTTCTAGGTTTACCTATAGATGTTCGTCACGTGACCCTATCATCTGGCAATATCGCAGCCGCTGTGTATACCCTTGGTGTAGATGTTTTCTATAAACCAGAAATTTACCTAGCTATTCTAGGCGTTATTACGACAGGTCTTTTAAATCTTTCAGTTTCGTTTATGATTTCATTGCGAGTCGCAGAAAGTTCAAATGCATTATCTGAAAAATCGTTAGACCAAAATTATTCAAAGAATTTATTAAATATTTATATCCTAAAAAAATTAGGACTTAGAAAATAACTAGAGTTATGTACTCGCTAAAAATATATTCCACTTTTTTAAAGAGATTAATTTCACAAAGGTTAATCTTCGTTAAAAAGAAGTAAATGCATTTACGCAATTTTAAAATTCGTTATTTAATTTTTATGATTATTTAAAACAGTGATCAATTTTCAGAGAGAAAATTGGTCGGGGCGGCGGGATTCGAACTCGCGACCCTCTGGTCCCAAACCAGATGCGCTACCAGACTGCGCTACGCCCCGACTGTCTGTAGAGGAACAAATTAATCCTTATCGACTTCAATTGTCAAATAATTCGCTGGAAAAGCGACGAATTTCAGCCAAAAATACTCTTTAAAAACCAGATTAGATTCAATCTCTCGCCATTGAATCGCCGTATTGCCGTTTAATACAGCTTTATTGCCCTCAAAATGCAAAAAGGAGGCGTTAGAGCCTCCTTTTAATAAAACCTGTTATAGGCCTATTTTTAAGCAATTTTTTTGATTTTATCTAGCTTGTCTTTCATCATAATGTTGTCTCTTTTTAAAGCCGCAACAACTGAATTAAGTTCGACAATTTTTCGTCTTAAAGAATCCACTTCATTCGGGTTACCTAATTGAATTCCCGTAGATGCTGCAGCCTCTTTAGCAATGTCATCTGCTGTACGGTTACCACCAGGTGAACCACCACCGCCACCTTTTTCAAGTTTACTTTCATACTCATCTGGAATGGCAAGCTCTGGATCGATCTTATCAAACTTCAAAGCTCCTGAAGCAAATAATAAACGAGTCTCGTTAATTACTTTCATCAAGCACGCAGAAATTTCGTTCGGTGCAGGAGTTCCCTCTTTATACATTTGTTCGAACTTGCGTCTTTCATTAGGACCAAGTTTCGCTGCAAACTCATCGAATTTTTCTTGAGGTAAAGATTTTAAAGCTGTGCCGAAAGCTAATGGATTTACTTGTGCGGTAATTTCCATAAGTCCTTCAGGCTTCCACGAAAGAATTCTTTCGAAACTCAGCATTTTTGCCTGAATAGCTTCGCCCCATTTCGGCGTTTCTTCGTTTATGATTTTCATAAACTGCTCACGCTTTTTAGGACCACAAGTTTCAATAACTTGTAATAATTGAATAAAACCACCGGATTTTTTGTATCTGTCTACCATTGCCATATGAATAAATGATCGGCTGTTGACGGAGTGAATTTGAATTTTTTTAGAAAAATAGTTGAAGATTCTATTTCAAATAAAAAGAGCGTCTCAGGTTAAGACGCTCTTCGTTTGATTTTTATTAATTACGTAACTTACGCCAGCAATTTGTTTATTACTGAACGCCACCCGTTTTAGGACAAGTGTATTTAATGCGAACCTGAATACCTTCAGAACCGCGGTTGAATACGATGTAACTGCCATTCCAAGTATGAGGAACAGTCGCCGCAGGATTATTAGCCACTTCAACCACCGGAGCTGCAGCCGGAGAACATTTTAAATCAAATCGACGAGCTGAATCAGCTACTTTAGCTGCCATATTGTTGAAATAGTTCGAGTAATTCGACTCACAAATACTGATAATTTGTCCGCGAGGTTGTGCATTACCATCGATATCTTGCGAAGCTGAAGATGATAAAGACCAATATTCCATACCAGGGTTTGCACCAATTACATAGTTTCCGTATTGGTCTTTGATCGTTACTCCACTTTGAGTCTTAAAAGCTTCTTTTTGCGCTGTCGCACAAACCGCATCTTTCACGATGATCGAATTAAATTCCCAGTATTTGCTAGCAAATTTAGTATTAATTAACGATTTTAATGTTGCTGCACGGTCTTCTGTAGTGAAAGAAGATGTATTTCCGCTACGAACATCTTCATTTGAAAGTGCAATAATGTTTAAGTGAGCATCACTTCTTACAAAGCTTCCAACATTATTAGTTAAAACATAGTTCGCTGTTAAAATTCCACGCTCATCACCAGAAGCACAAGTGTTATTATAGGCCGTATTATAGCTAGCTAAAGTTTGAAAACTAGGACCATAAGTATTGTAGTAAGACTTAATCATGTTCTCACATGCTAAAGTTTCAGGTCTTACGATAGCCGCATTGAACATATTTGCACGGTTAGAATCATTTCTAGTTAAAAATGTAGAATTATTTGCAAAAGTAATTAATGGAGACTCAGAAATTTTAGTCGCATCTGTTGTTGTCATAGCGATTTTGTAATCAATTTCACGAGAATCAAGTTGTTGAATAAATCCAGAAAAAGCTTGAGCTAAACGATATTGAATAACTGACATAGAAGCCGAGTTATCGTTAACAAATAAAATATCTACTTTTCCAGTTCCTACTTTATGAGATTGATCCCAATTCTGTGTACCGCTCGGATCAACGATACAACCAGTTGTACAATCTGCATTTTGTGCAACTGATGGAGAAAATTTAGTAGGGGAACAAGCTATAACTGAGCCCAAAGCCGACAACAAAAAGACATGAGCATAGTAAAGTTGTTTCAGTTTCATAGAACACCTCTACCTGACTTGTTACAAATAAAGTGCCCGTTAAAGTTTTATTAAAATGAATTATATGAGGAGATAACTCAAAATGAGCTGTCTAACGATTAGACATAGGCTCAAAAAGCGCAATTACCACAAAACCAAAATCTGATTTTGGGCAAAA
>CAMLRE010000069.1 GCA_946482355.1 uncultured Bdellovibrio sp. | reverse complement strand
GTCGTAGAAGATAATTCTAAAATTGCAGATGATGTTGGTAGATTTGCACCGATCGCTACACTTCCCGCATTGTAGTAAGCATCGTTTCCACTTTGCAACCAAACACCTACCGGGCCCTTGGCAAAATTAAAATAGCGGCCTTCAGACACGATTGTTGAAATTGATTTATTAGCGCAAGCAGAAAATCCGGTAAATGCTGTATGCGAAACGTACGCGCCACTCGACATATTAAAGTGCATGAAATGACCTGCACCACCTGAAGATTTCGAGTACCAAACGCGATTTTGCGAAGATTCACGCGTATCAAGATATAAAACTGAATAATCTGTGCCGTTATTACAGTAAATCGCATCTGGCCAGCTAGAAACCATACTGTTATTTGAACCACCACTTGTTAGAGCGGCTAAGCTTTGCCAAATTGGAGTTTGTCCTGCACCTTGGCTAGTTAAAATAGTTCCACTTGAACCAAAAGCAAAAGTGTTAATTGGCGATGTGCCATTACCAAGAAGCAAAGTGTTAGTTGTAAATGAAGTTTGTCCTGTACCGCCGTTAGCCACTGGTAATACACCGGTAACACCGCCGCTTGCTGTTGAAGCTAAATTCATTTGCGGTAATTGGTTGCTTGCAATTTGAATTGCCGAACATATAAAACTATCACTTGCTGAATTCCATACAATAGCTTGCCCTGATGTACAGGATGAAACAGGCCATGGTGATGAAGCTGTGCTATTTACTAAATCCGTGTAGCGAAGTTTTGTTCGTTGCCAATTTGTTCCATCAAATCTTAAAGTATCACCAGAAATTGAACCACTCGTGATTAAGCTCACCTGTGGCGTGGCTGAAGTTCCTGTGACCTGCAGTGGCGCAACCGCTGAAACTTGTGAAACTGTTTCCGTGCTTGACGAAGAAAAAGCCCAGCCATTTGTTAACGTATGACAATTATTTCCATTGCGGTCACAGATTTGCGTTGCACGTATAGCCCCACTCACTTCAAGTGAGGCTGTTGGTGATACAGTTCCTATACCCACATTACCATTTGCAGAAATGCGAACGCGTTCTACTTTTGATCCGGCAGAGAAAGGTCTTGTCCAAAAAGACAAATAACCTGGATAACTTCCGCCGCCGCCTAACCAATCACTTTCTTTACCCGCTAAAATCGCAGCTCCGTGACGATTAACACCTGTTGAATCACTGCTATAAAATTCAATTCCAAGTTTTGCTGCGGATGTGGTGTTGGTATTAGCCATGTACATTCCAGCAAGACCACCAACCGATGCATCCGCTGTTCCTGAGACCTCAACACCAAAAGGAGCGATGACGTCACTTGAGGTTACATAGAATTCTTTAACACTCACAGCCCCGCTTGTGTATTCAAGATTATTACCAAATGAAACCCACTGCGAAGAAACAGCCGAACCGCTTTGTGCGGGTGTAAAACCTAACGCTGTTGTTACATCATTAGATGTGAGATTTGCGCCACTTGTTACCCGGCCTTTTGTATCAACAGTGACCTTCAAATAAGTTCCTGCTGTTACGCCGGTGTTAGCCAGCACTAGCGATGCAGATCCAGAAACTGAAGTCACATCGCCGTTAAAGGCAGGAAGTCTTAAGGGTGATAAGGTTCCTGTGGCGCTGACAGATCCTAAATCCAATGTTGAAAGTTTAGAATTAAAATTAACCCAGTCAGCCGAAGCTAAAAAACCATTTGTCGTGGCATTTGCTTGCGACAATGCTGAGGCTGATGACGGCGTGTATCCAAGAGCTGTAATCACCGCGCTACTTGTGATAGTGACCGCAGCACCGCTTTGTGCCGGAGTAAAACCTAACGCCGAAATAACAGCCGCGCTGGTCGCATTTAATTTATTTGTAAAATATTGGTAATCGGCATTTGATACTAATCCACCAACAACTGAGCTTTGGCTCGCATACGGAATATTAAAAGTGTGCACTCCGTTTGAAGATGAGATTCCAAATGTTGTTCCAGCACTAGCCACCGCAAAAGTTTGCGTGGACGAAGTTAAACCATTTAAAGTCATTGTCGTCGGTGAAACCGCTGCTAACGAAGCCACTGCAGAAGCTAAACCACTTACCGTTGCTGAGACTGATGATAATTGTGAGGTTAAGGCTACAATCGACACCGAATTACTGCTGATTGAACTTGAAAGCGTTGAAACTGTTGCACTATTAGCCGGCGTATACCCTAAAGCTGTAACAACTGATCCCGATGTAACCGTGCCACTCCCGCTAGCTAAGGCCACACAAGAAAATCCGGCTCCGTTAAAATGTAAAGCTTCTGAAGCGGTACAAGTCGCTAACGTTGATAAACGCACAAATGAATTAGCTGACAGGCCCTGTAATGATTGGGCATCGTTAGCGTACATCGCATAAGGTACGGCATTGATATTCATCGCAGGAAGCGTTTGCCACCCGTTACCATCATTAAACTGCATAATGATTTTTCTTGTATCTGTTGCTAATGGCGAATAACTGGCTGGACCACCTGAAGCACAAAGAAGCGAAGGTGTTGAATTACTAAAAACTTGTTCAAAAGTTGTTGCATTTAACGGAAATGATTTTAACCCCGTACCTAAAGAAAAAGAAATCAGCCCACTTGTTGAAGACATGCTGATAGCTGAATAACTTTCTGAATACAGAACACAGCTTCCGGTGGGATCTAAAATAGTAAATTGAAAATTAACGCTGGCGGCTTCAAGAGGATACCCGTCTGGCTTAATAATTTTAGCTTGATAGGTCGTTCGCCCCGGCCCCGCAAATGCCGATGGCGCGATCATTACAGCCATGATCGCAAAAAAAAGAGCACCAACAAACGTGCACACCCGTCCATTATTCACAGTAAACTAATCGGTTTTTTATTTGCTTTTATTTAGAGGGAAAAACGAAAAAACGGCTCATCTTGATACGTTTTCTGCAGTAAATTTTAACTATTTTTTAAAGAGGTGCTTTCGTTACACAGAGCCTTAATTTTTTATAGCCCAAGTTCTTCTAAAATCATGCGGGCATCTTCGATGTTTGCAGATGTTTCTTTGTCTGTAGTTGATTGTAAAGGTGTACTTACGTATTGCGGATACATCTGCCAAGCTGATAACGACACAGCCACTTTTGCCTTTGCAGCAAATTCTTCTTCAGAAAATTTAGCGGTAACTACCACTTTTTGATTCGGGCCAAATACTTCACCGACCCACTGATAAGCAGCCACAGGCCCTTGAAATAATCCCGGATCAAAAACCCAAAGTTTTCCATCTACCTTAACTGCAGGGGCTACATGATAGCGCCAGCCAAAAAAATCACTCGGCTTATCTAAACGATAACCCCATAATGAAAATCCATGAATCCAGATTTTATAAACCTCAAAACCTTGCGCAGCTAACTGAGCAGACACGATTTCCGATCTGGCAAAACAACCATCTTTTAAATAATCATAACGTAATGAAGAATCTGCTTTAACCGTTTCAAAAGCCGTTAGCATTTGAGCGATTGTTTTAGATGTTTTTATCTTTGCAGTTATCGAATTCATTTGTTCAAGCAGTTGGGTATCTAATTCATTTGCCTCAGCCGTTGTAAGCTGACCTCTTTGATAAAGTACCGGAAAAAGAATTTGTTTTAGTTTTTGGCAAGCCATAAGCGCGCACGAACGTAAGCGTGGCTCAAATGACATCATCAAATTATGCTTACGATAATACGCCGTCGTCGCCAAAGTGCCGGATTGCTGATACTGAAAATCAGAAGAATTTAAGTAAAGCTCTTTATTCGTATTTAAATCAAAAATTCGCGCTGGGACTTTTACATTTAGATAATCTAAATGGTGAAGCGTTGGCACCTGCCCTACGATCGTATCACCAATAAATAAAAGGTATTTACCATTACAGGCCCAGAACTCTAATTTTGTTTCTTGCTCGCAAAGAAAGGCATCTTCTGAACTTATAGATACCTGCAACTTATGGCCTGCATAAGACCACGAAGCCGTAAAGAATATCAAAATGAGACAAAGAGTTTTGATCATACATTTTAGTAAAGCAAAGCCAGCGCCAGTCTATCGGCGCTAACACCTCACTATGGTGTATAAGAGCTAAAAAAATGGTTAATTTTATTCCGGCGTGACAATAAATGCGAACACAAAGACTGCGGTTCGCATTATTTACAGATCGGAGCCGATGGATCTTTCGAGCAAAGATAAGCTCTAAGTTCGGCGTTTTCATTTTTTAATTTTTCGATTTCAGCTTTATCGGCTTTGCGTTCTTCAATAGAGGCGATATCGCGGTGAATATTTTCGCTGTCTTTCATCCAACGAGCATAGAACTCTTTTAAGCTTTCAATCAGCGGGCTTAAAAAGCCAATGTAGTTCACTTTTTTCATACCTTGAGCGTTGGTATCGACTAAGTTTGGAAAAATAGTTTCAACTTGTTGTGCGATCACACCGTACTGAAGACCACTTGAATATTGTTTTGGATCTTTCCAGTAATAACTTACACCTTCAACCTGAAGCATTTTATCTAACGAGTGATCTAAGATTTGAATATCTTTTTTCAAACGACGATCTGATGGACTAAGTGATCCTGAATAAGTAATGTTTTTTGCTGCGATATCCATATAGGTCGCAGCCCCGCGGTTATAAAAAGATAATGTATTATGCGCAGCCTGAGTTGTACCGATTTCTAAATCAGTACCGCTGGCATCACCACCAAGATAAAGCACATCGCCAAGTCCATTGCGCGCGACAATTTCCCCGCCGACATCTAGTTTATAAGTCGATGGCGTAGCACCAACACCTAAGTTACCATTACCATCAAGTAAAATACGAGCCGTGTTGGCAACGTTATCATAGATATAAAAGTTCTGTGCATTCGCTTGGCTGACGTCGGTTCCGATTTCAAAAGTATTTGTCGAGTTTTGTCCAAACTGAATTCCCGTACGGCGATTTCCTGTATTTGATGTAACAATCGAAAGATAATCTGTTCCACGCGTAGCTGAATTCGCCGCAGAACCAATCGCTACCGAACCTACGACAGTTAATGATTTTCCAGGAAGCTGAGTACCGATACCGACACTACCACTCACTAACACTGAATTTAACGGTGTCATACCGCCTAAAGTAGAGGCCGGATAACCGACAGATAATGTTCCATGGTTACCAGATAAAGCCATTTGCTCGGTATAGGTATTCTTCGTTGTACCAAAAACGATATTTGGCGGAGGGTTTACAACAGCCCAGCCGCTGTAAATCGCACCAATAAACGCACGGCCTGGTCCGTTACCACCGTTTACCGTCATATCAATAAATGTTGAAGCATTTGTTGTTGATGGATTTTCAAGTAAAAGTGAAACGGCTGTAGAAGGCGCTGTTCCTGTCGATACGTACGCTGTCGTATTCGTATTTGAAACCGACAATCTTCTCGCAGGAGAAGTGGTTCCAAGACCCAAGTTACCATTTTTTAAAAGCATTAAAGCCGTTGATCTTGAAGCTCCGGAACCTGTACCATTACCCACTACAAATAACGGATCAGTTGTAACCCAAGTATTACGATTTTCACTTCCCTTCGGAAGATTGAAACGACCCAACGTTGTTTGAATATAAGAATCAGCAGTTGTGTATTCACCCATGGCTGTTGAACTATCACCATGAGCAATTGTGCTACTTCCCATAGCCGTAGCCGCAGATCCACTCGCTACCGTAGCAAATCCTATAGCTGTAGAGTTATCACCCGTTGCGTTTGTCACATTTCCTATCGCTGTTGAGTAACTTCCTGTAGCGAATGTGCCTTGACCGAAGGCCGTTGAAAAATCTCCGAGCGCATTTGTAGTAACACCCATGGCAACAGCAGCAGTACCACTGGCCATGACTCCATACCCCGCCGCGAATGAATAATCACCACTGGCAACTTGATTCGAAGCTGTTCGGCCCATTTGTAAATCTACAGCATACTGGCCACGCTTGTTACCACCAGTCACTGTATTGTCAGGTATTTGCGCTAGAAGAGCGCCATTGCCTTTCGGACTCATGACAAAATCTACATTTGTTGCAGCATTCGTTGCAATTAATCTTGCCGCTGGAGTTACCGCATTAGGTACAGCGGTACTTATTGATTCTGTAAAGTTTGTTAGTCCAAATGATGGCGTTTGCCAACTAGCTAACCCAGATGCATCCGATGTTAAAACTTTATTTAACCCAGGTGATCCACCTGTAATTTTAATTGTTCCCGAAACATCAAGCTTTGCCGCTGGTGTTGTTACACCGATACCAACATTACCATTAGTTTCAATTCTAAAAGCTGTGTTTCCGCCTGATGGTGCAAACTGCACTGGGCCACCGACAAAAACAATTTTACTTGCGGTAGGCGCGTATAAAGCTGCTGCATTATTTAAATTTGTTCCATCAGTTAAAGTCACTCCGGCATTTGAGTTGTAAATTCTTAAGTTCAGATTGGCCGCATTTCCGGTTACTGATAAATCAGCAAGGCCCGTATTAACAGAACTATTTTTTACATTGAGCGTTCCTGAAACATCTAATGTATATCCAGGCGCTGTGGTTCCAATACCCACATTACCATTGTGATCGACACGCATACGCTCAACTACTGCCGTGCTTGAGTTTGTCGGAGTACGAAATGAAATCGCTGAACCGATAGCGCCAGAATTCCAGTTTTCAGTTGTTTGAAAACGGATATGCGCTCCGGTTTGCCAACCCGATCCATCGTAGCCAACCGGTGATATTGCGGTCACAAGATCGCCTGATAAAAGTGCTGATGGCAACGCTTTCGTGCCACGCGCACGGTACCCTACAAATAATGGATTTTCAGTATCAGAATAAACTCTTGCAGCCATACGGCCACCAACACTTGTTCCTTCAGATTCTAAAATCAATCCGGCACGGTCTGGATGAGCCGCAGCCGCTGGTTGATTACTATAAACATGCAATGTTGTCAGTGGCGTTGCAGTGCCAATTCCTACACTACCCGCTGAATAATTAATTGTGGTACCTGAAGTAATCCATTGTGACGACACCACTGCGGCAAATGAGGCCGCTGTTGAAGTTTGCAAGCTTGTAACAGTTGATGAGACCGTATTTAAGTTATTGGTAACCGTTGTAAACGAAGTAGCTACTGCTGAAGATAAACTTGAAACAGTCGCACTATTAGCTGGCGTGTAACCAAGAGCCGAAGAAATTGTCGCTGATGTTACACCACCTGCGACAATAGAACTAAGGCTTCTACGTGTGTTTGAACCGTCAGTAAAATAATAATCAGAGCCGTCGTACTCAACCGTTCCCGATTGCGGTGATGCCAATAAAGTTCCCGAAGTAAATTTTAACGGTGCATTTGTACTTGTTCCTGCGGCTAGATGCAGTCTCGCTGTTGGAGCGCTCGTACCAGCACCGATGTTAGCTTGAAAATAAGATGGTGCTGAATTTCCGGAATAGAGCGACCATTTATTCAAACCGGCTACGTTACCAATATACACACCATAACCATTCGTAATCGTCGCAGGACTTCCAGAGTTTACAAAATACCCTGAATAAGCATTTGTGATCTGGCCATAACCAGAGACCAACGATCCGCGAACTCCGATGGCATTTGTAATACGACCTGCAGTGCCAGAAGCTCCCGAAATATAAATCTCTCCTGAAACGGCAGTAAGGCCGGTAGCAGAAGCTGTTGATTTATGATTAACATAACCACTTAGCGCAATTGAATTTCCAGTGCTATCTTGTGAACTGTCAAAGTTCATGTCGGCTTGAAATGTTCTAAAGCTGCTCGAACTAGGACTTAAAAAATTTAAACTTTGCTGAATGTTTGAAAAATTCGGAAACGTATTTGCCGTATCTAAGCTTTCACCCTTAACATGTAAAAGGCTTGCCGGAGAACTTGTTCCTATACCAACGCGTCCGGTGTTATAAAAAATATCTGATGCAGTTGTTGTCCATTGCGAACTTGTGATCGCTGCAACAGAAGACGAAACCGCGTTAATACTAGATTCCAAACCTGAAACTGCCGATGAAACTGAATTCACATTATTAGCCAATGTCGTGAAAGAAGTGGCTACTGCACTTTGTAGTGAACTGACCGTGCTATTTAAGGTACTTACGGTTCCATTGAGCGAGCTTAATGTGGCACTATTTGCCGGAGTATAACCAAGCGTTGCAATAATAGCAGCGCTTGTAGCATTTTGTTTATTGTTAAATGTATTCCAATCGCTCGATGCTAAATAACCATCTTGCGCACCTGTGGCCATCTGAATACTAATCACCGGTGCACTTGCTGTACCACCTGTTGTTAACACCGAGCCACTCGTTGTGACACTGCTGATACCGCTACTTGCAGCACCGACAGTGATACAACTAAAACTAACACCATTAAACTTAATAGCTTCGTTAGCTTGGCAATTAAGACCTGCAAGGGTTGCGTATTCAACAAAGTTTGTATCAGCTTTACCGTTTAGTTTTTCAGAGTTTTGCGCTTTAGTAGCAAACATTGAATAA
>CAMLRE010000068.1 GCA_946482355.1 uncultured Bdellovibrio sp. | reverse complement strand
TTGCGCTTCTGACTTAGAAACTTTCTCAATCTTTACATCTTGATAGCTATCATCGAAATCTTGATTAATCGAAATGCCGTTAGCTGTTTCTCTGATACGAAACTTAATATCATTTAAATCTTCTGCAAAGATAAGCTCTTGGGCATATTCATCAGTTTCTGATTTCATCGAAACTTTTTCTTTGCCGGCTTCAGTGCTGATCGTAAGTTCGCAGCTCTTGCCATCCAAAGTTAAGCCTTTTTGTGTGCCTTCTGGAAGACCACCTTCACGTAAGATCTGCATTAATTCGGCTTTATCGACAAATTTCTCAGCTGAAGCTGCGTCTGCTGCAAAAGAAACAGAACTTACTAGAGTTAAACCTACGGTAATCGTTTTAAGCGCTAAACTTAGTGTTTTCATTGGGAACTCCTTTAAAAATGGGTTTGAAAACAGTGCCAAGATACTACGCAGTAGGGCTTTTGGGTGGGAATAATGAATGCCTTGAAGAAAAGTTAGTAATGTCTAAAGCTTAGACATTGATTCCTCTCTAAAAATGCAGTAATTTTCAGTGGTTTTAACATAAGACAAAAATATCAAATAACCCTTTGTTGTAAGGACGAATACAGTAATGAAAAATTATATTTTTACGAGCGAGTCAGTTTCTGAAGGTCACCCGGATAAAATGGCGGATCAAATCAGTGATTCAATTCTTGATGCTATCTTAGCGCAAGATCCTAAAGGCCGTGTAGCCTGCGAAACTATGTTAACAACGGGTTTAGTTGTTGTTGGTGGTGAAATCACAACTTCTGCAAAAATTAATTTCTCTGAAATCGCCCGTGATGCTGTTCGCCGCATTGGTTACGATCACTCAGATAAAGGCTTCGATTATAAAACTTGCGCCGTAATGGTTGCTGTTGGTCAACAGTCTGCAGACATCGCTCAAGGTGTTAAAGAGACTGGCGCTGATGAACAAGGTGCTGGTGACCAAGGTTTAATGTTTGGTTACGCAACGAACGAAACTCCAACGTTCATGCCATTATCACTTTCGTTATCTCATGCTTTAGTTCAAGACTTAGCAGCACTTCGTAAAGAAGGTCGCGTAAACTGGTTACGTCCTGATGCTAAATCACAAGTTTCTGTTCAATACGAAAACGGTATTGCAAAACGTATTGATACAATCGTGTTATCAACTCAGCATGCTGATTCAGTAACAAACGCCGAAATTAAATCTTTCATCATGGAAGAGCTTGTTAAAAAATCAATCCCTTCAAAATGGATTGATAACAACACTAAATTCCACATCAATCCAACAGGCCGTTTCGTAACAGGTGGTCCAATGGGTGATGCGGGTCTTACAGGTCGTAAAATCATCGTAGATACTTACGGTGGTCACGGTGCCCACGGTGGTGGTGCATTCTCTGGTAAAGACCCTTCTAAAGTTGACCGTTCGGCGGCGTACGCTGCTCGTCACGTAGCTAAAAATATCGTGGCTGCGGGTCTTGCTGAAAAATGTTTAGTTCAAATCTCTTATGCGATCGGTGTAGCAGAACCAGTTTCAATTGCAGTCAATGATTACGGCACTTCAAAATTAGGTTCTGAAAAATTAGCTGAGATCGTTAAAAAGAACTGGGATTTACGCCCAGCTCGTATCGTAAAAGAATTCGATTTATTAAAACCAATCTATGTTCCGACAGCGGCTTACGGTCACTTCGGTCGTGAAGAAAACTTAGATAAAGGTTTCTTCCCATGGGAAAAATTAAATAAAATCGAACAACTTAAAGAAGCTGCAAAATAGTAAAAAGATTTTTTAGTTAAAGCCGGAGGCTTAGTGGCTACAGATCCAAAGTTTATCAGAAATTTCTCGATCATCGCGCATATCGACCACGGTAAATCGACCTTGGCCGATGCGCTTTTATCTTACACGGGCTCATTATCTGAACGTGAATCAAAAGCACAATTTCTAGATAACATGGAACTTGAGCGTGAGCGTGGAATCACAATCAAAGCCCAGACAGTTTGTTTAAAATACCGTTCACAAAAAGACGGTGAGATGTATCAGATTAACTTAATCGATACACCGGGCCACGTGGATTTCTCTTACGAAGTTTCTCGTTCTTTAGCTGCTTGTGAAGGTGCGATCTTAGTGGTCGATGCGGCTCAAGGTGTTGAAGCACAAACTTTAGCTAACGTTTACTTAGCTTTAGAAAATAATTTAGAAATTATCCCTGTATTAAATAAAGTCGATCTTCCGACAGCTGATCCAGAAGGTGTTCGTAAACAAATCGAAGACTCTGTGGGGTTAGATTGTACGGGCATCGTACATGCTTCAGCGAAAGAAAAAATCGGTATCCAAGAAATCTTGGAAGCGATCATCGAAAAAGTTCCGCCACCAAAGGCTGATCGCGAGATCACGCCACGTGCGCTTATTTTCGATTCTTGGTTTGATGCGTATCAAGGCGTTGTTGTTCTTGTCCGTGTTGTTGATGGCACAATTAAAAAAGGTGACCGTATCAAGTTCATGGCGACTGACCGTGATTACGAAGTTCTTCGCATGGGTAAATACACGCCATTCCCAGATCCAGTTGAAGAATTGGCGGCTGGCGAAGTGGGTTTCATTATCTGCGGTATCAAAGATATCCGTGACGTAAAAGTAGGTGATACTGTTACGGCTGCGAAAAACGGAGCTGCAGAACCGTTACCTGGTTTCAGCCAAATTAAACCGATGGTTTTCGCGGGTATCTTCCCGGTTGTGGCTTCTGAATACCAGAACTTAAAAGATGCTTTAGATAAATTAATTCTAAATGACTCATCGTTAACTTACGAAGTTGAAAAGTCTTTAGCTTTAGGTTTTGGTTACCGCTGTGGTTTCTTAGGTCTTCTACATATGGAGATCGTTCAAGAGCGTTTAGAGCGCGAATTTAACTTAAATCTTATTACGACGGCGCCAACGGTTGTTTATCGTATTACGAAAAACGACGGCACTGTTTTAATGTTAGAAAATCCATCAGGAATGCCTGATGAAACACAAATTGCAAAAATGGAAGAGCCGTACGTTAAAGTCACTCTTCACACTCCGACCGATTATATCGGAAGTTTAATTAAACTTTGCGAAGATAAGCGCGGTACGCAATTAAAAATGGATTACATCACCGATAAAAAAGTCATCATCGAATACAAACTTCCGATGAATGAAATGGTGATGGATTTCTATGACCGTTTAAAATCAATCACAAAAGGTTACGCTTCATTAGAGTATGAATTCATGGATTTCGAAGAAGCTGATCTAGTTAAGATGGATATCTTAATTAACGGTGATCCGGTGGATGCTTTATCTTTAATTCTTCACAAATCAAAGGCTGTAAATAAAGGCCGTATCCTTTGTGAAAAGATGAAAGAGCTTATTCCTCGCCAACAATACCAAGTTGCGATTCAGGCTGCTATCGGGGCAAAAATTATTGCCCGCGAAACTTTAGGCGCTTTAAAGAAAGATGTGACCGCGAAATGTTACGGTGGTGATATTTCTCGTAAACGTAAACTTTTAGAGAAGCAAAAAGAAGGTAAGAAGCGCATGAAGCAAATCGGAACCGTCGACGTGCCTCAGGAAGCTTTCTTGGCCATCCTTAAGGTTGACGACTAATAATACCTAAATTCTGCCCCTAATTTTTCTGGCTTCTGACGGCGACATGCCGTCAGATCGAGGGAATCCTATTGCCTTTTCTCTATTTGAGGACAATCATAATTAGGAAAAGAGCATTTATGGGATTATTCGGAAAAAAGACTGAAAAAAAAGAAGAAGCACCTAAGTACAATGGTTGGGATATAACCAACAGACTTTTTTGGACTGAAGGTTGGGGCTCGATGGCTTTGGCTATCTTGGCCGCTTTAACAATCCGCTGGTTGTTATTAGAAGCTTACGTGATTCCATCAGGTTCAATGCTTCCGACTTTATTGGTCAATGATCATATTTTTGTTAACAAAATCACTTACGGTGTTCGTGTTCCGTTCTCTGAACAGTGGTTAATGAAATTTCGCGAACCAGAGCGTGGCGAAATCGTGGTTTTCAAATATCCAGTTGATCCAAGCACATTCTTTATCAAACGTATCGTAGGTCTTCCTGGCGATCGTATCAAGTTTGATAACGGCGCTTTATACATCAACGGTGAGCTTCAAGAAAAAGTAGTTCCTAAAACAAATTGGAATTTCGATTGGCTTCGTGAAGAAGATTTCTCAAATTCTGAAGGCATGTACAAAGATTCAAAATCAAACTACATTCACTTTTTTGAAGAGCTTAACGATGGCAAAGGTGGAAAAGTTGAACACTCAATCTTAATGAAAAAATCGCAAGTGATGGGTTTTTCAGGAGACGGTGAATGGGTTGTTCCAGAAGACAGTTTATTTGTGATGGGCGATAACCGTTATAACTC
This sequence comes from uncultured Bdellovibrio sp., assembly GCA_946482355.1. Next base: position 4,209 of record CAMLRE010000068.1, on the reverse strand, counting down.
TCATGACTCGCGTTTCTGGGGTTATATGCCTAAGAAAAATATCTTAGGCCGTGCCAGCTTCGTGTGGTTAAGCTGTGATGAAATGATTCCTTTTGTTCCTGTGATTTGTAACCCGTTAACGATTCGTTGGCGCAGGTTCTTCCACAATGTCACTCATTAGACCTAAAAAAGGCAAACAGGGCCGCTGGCCCTATGCGCTCCTGTTGTTCTTTTTTCCTCTGATTTTGTTCTTTTCATTTCGCTGGTTAGTGATCGAAACTTTCGTGATTCCTTCTGAAAGTATGGTTCCTAATTTATTTATTCACGATCATATTTTAGTGCAAAAATACGTTTACGGTATCAAACCGATCACTGGTGATGGCTGGTTAGTTAATTGGTCTGAACCAAAACGCGGTGATGTGGTGGTTTTTCGCTACCCTGAAAACCGCGACGTGTTCTTTATCAAACGCCTAGTGGGTTTACCTGGTGATAAAATCGAAGTTAAAGGTATGAATGTTAAGATCAACGGCGAGCTTTTAGATTTACAACCGGTTGAAAATCCGGTTCAAGACATCTCGTTTCGTGTGGCATTCCAGCCCGATGCTGAATATTATTCAGAAAAATTAGGCGATATTAATCACTTTGTCCGTTTTGAAGGAAGCACAGCTTCTGACTCTGATATGGAGGCTAAAACTTTCGAAGTGGCGCCAAATACTTATTTTGTGATGGGTGATAACCGTTACAACTCCCAAGATTCCCGTTTTTGGGGCAACCTTCCGAAAGATTTATTAGTGGGGCGCGCACGCTATATCTGGTTTAGCTGCGAAAAAATGTTAGAAGCGGCTCCGTATATTTGTGACCCGTTAAGCTTGCGTCTTGAGCGATTATTCAAGACAATAAAATAACATGAACCAAAAAATGTCGACTTTTTCGTGGATTATCGGAGCTATCTTATTGGCCATCTTTTTAAGAGTGGTTTTTATCGGTGTTTTTAAAGTTCCAACGATCACTATGGCTCCTACACTTCTGGCAGGTGATTTTATTATTTCAAACAAATTAGCCTACGGTATTAAAGAAAAAAATCCTGAACGTGGTGATGTGATCGTGTTTACCCGTTCTGAAAAACTTGGCCAGTACTTTATCAAGCGAGTGGTCGCAGTTCCGGGTGATAAAATCGCGTTGGTTGGCGGAGAACTTTCGATTAATGGCGAAAAATGCCAGTACACATCGGTTGAAAAAATCGAAAATTTCGAAATTTTTAGCGAAACTTGTTTAAATTCAACTCGTAGAATCTTGCGGGCAATGACCGGCCAACTTAAAACTCAGGATATGGCCGAAGTGACGTTGAAACCGGGTGAATTTTTTGTTTTAGGCGATAATCGCGACGCGAGCGAAGACTCTAGAGACTGGGGATCGATCACCTCTGATCAAGTTTCCGGCAAGGCGCAACTGATCTGGCTTTCGGTGGGTTCAACGCAAGACTCCATTTCTCAAGAAAAAGGGCTAAGATTCAGTCGTTTTTTGACAAAGATTCACTAAAACAGTTATCTTAAATTTCAATGTCTACGAGCCCGCAAAACAACATTTACCGCTCTGTCATTGACCTCAAGTCAGCAACTTCTAATGAAATTTATTCCCTTTTTGAATCAGCGATGCAGTTGAAAAACAGCTTTACTGGCCAAAAAGATATTCCGCAAAGAGGCATCGCTGCGCTTTTATTTTTCGAACCCAGCACACGCACAAGATTCAGCTTCGAAGCTGCGTGTGCAAGATCCGGCGTTTACCCACTTGTCTTAAGTGGCGCAGCGGGAACTAGTCTTGAAAAAGACGAAACCCTTGAAGATACGATTTTAAACATAGAGGCTATGAAGCCTCTTTTTTTTGTGATCAGAGCACCCGATGCATTAAATATGCGCGAGATGGCTGAAAAAATTCATACACCCATCATCAATGCCGGCTGGGGAATGCAAGGTCACCCAACGCAAGCTCTTTTAGATATGCTGACGGTTTATGAAAACTTTAAAACCCTAGAAGGTAAAAAAGTTTTATTTGTTGGCGACATTAAACATTCTCGAGTGGTGAGTTCACACTTAGAACTTTCACGTATTTTAGGTTACCAGGTTGGTTATTCGTGTCCGGCCAGTTTTTTACCTTACAGCGTAGATCGCGATGTGATGTACTTTAGCCAATTAAAAGAAGGTCTTCAGTGGGCCGATGCGGTGGTCGCTTTACGAGTACAAAAAGAACGTCATGCGGGAGCGAAGTTTTCTGTTGAAGATTACAAAGCGCAATTTAGTATTAACAAAGCGACGTTAGAATATTTGAATACCGACAGCATAATTATGCATCCAGGGCCGATCAATTATGGGATTGAACTGGAAAAGGAAGTGCTGCAAGATCCACGTTCGCAGATTTTAAAATTAGTAGAAAACGGAGCCTTCGTTCGCGAAGCGCTGATTCGTCAAGTGTTACAGAGGATTTCATAATGCTAAAAAAATATTTAGTTTTAGAAGATGGACAAGTGTTTGCTGGCGAAAGCTTGGCGGCACAAACTGAATTCCCTGAAACAGCCGGTGAAGTGGTTTTTAACACGTCTCACTCAGGCTATGAAGAAATCGCGACAGACCCTTCTTACATGAATCAAATCATCGTGATGACAGCTCCAATGCAAGGTAACTACGGCATTGATGATCAAGTGTGGGAATCAAAAAAAATCTGGATCAAAGGTTTTATCAGCCTACAAATGCAATTCAGTAAAGCGAACGCCACTTGGGCGCAGCGCTTGATCGAACATAAAGTTCCGATCATGACTGAAGTTGATACCAGAAAATTAGTTTTAGAATTACGTAACCAAGGTACACCTTGGGGAGCTATCGTTCAGGCAGCGAATGAAAATGCAGCTCGCGAAAAAGCGAAAGGCTTAATCGCTCAGGCCAAACAAGTTGACGGTGACTGGGTTTGGGAAGCTTCTCGCAAAGAACCGCAAGAAATCGTGGGCGAGAACACTCACGGTCCGCGTGTAGCTGTTTTAGATTTTGGCGCGAAAGAAAATATCTTACGCGAATTAAAAAAACGCTGCTCGCACTTAAAAGTATTTCCTTCACGTGCTGATGCCAAAACAATCGAAGCTTATCAGCCAGATGGCATTATGTTAACAAATGGTCCTGGTGATCCAGCTGAAGTTAAAAATGCTCCGGCAACAATTCGTCACTTTTTAGGTAAACTTCCGGTATTTGGAATTTGCATGGGTCACCAAGTGTTATCAATCGCTTTAGGTGCAAAAACTTACAAATTAAAATTCGGTCACCGCGGGGCAAATCATCCAATCCAAGACCGTATTTTAGATATGATCTATATGTCGAGCCAAAATCATGGTTACGCCGTAGATTCAACAACGTTACCTGAAAGTGCCCAAGTCACTCATAAAAATTTAAACGACCAGACAGTGGCAGGGTTTTTCTCTGAAAAATTAAACTGTTTAGGTATTCAGTACCATCCAGAAAGTCACCCTGGTCCACACGACGCTGTAAAATTATTTGATTTCTTTGTTTATAAAATGATCCAGAAAAAGGAAAAATCGCACCATGCTCACCATTGATCAATTTGAAAACTCTTACTTAAAATTAGTCGGCCATTTCGCGGATGCGAAATTCCAAGATGAATTAAATATGGCTCGTAAAGAGTTTTTTGAAAACGCCGGAACTCTGGACGAAAATAAGCCAAACTACACTTTAAGAATGAACCAGTTTTATGACTGGTACTTTTTAACTCGTCCGTTAAAAGGCCACATGCAAACTCCGTTAATGGTTGTCGATATCCAACGCGAGTTACGTTTAACTGACGAAGATAAAGAAGTGATCGAAATCTTAAAGAAAGCCCGTCATTCTTTATTTGAACTTGTGAAAGTTAAAAAAGATGAAATCACGTTAAAAGATTTATTCAAAAATGAAAAAGTGACAGTAAATGCTGATCAACATGTTTTTGAATTTGATGAGAAAGAATTTTTTGAAGCCCGTATCGTAGAAATTGGTGGCAAAAAATATTTCTTAAAAGGTTTCTGCTTTCACCCTGAATCAGCACAAAAGTTTATTTTGTCTGAAGTGAAAGTGTACCAAAAAAATCCGGATTTAGACCCGGCTGATTTTATGCTTCGTTTGGTTAAAATGCGCTACAAGTTCGAACAGTACCGCCATGTAAAGCCAGACATGATTTACACGAACGAAAACAAAT
>CAMLRE010000067.1 GCA_946482355.1 uncultured Bdellovibrio sp. | reverse complement strand
CCCCCCCCCCCCACAACAACACTCTTTCCCTACACGACGCTCTTCCGATCTAGAATTCCAAGTGTGGCGATGTATCAACCGGTTTATTCAAAGACCGGGCAAAACCGCGGGTTTATCGCCGGTATTTTTCGCGTGCGTGACCTGATCGAAGCGGCCGTTGCAAATTCTGATCTCGAAGGCTTAAATTACAAAGTCTATGATGTGACCGACGCACAAAATTCTTTGTTATTTAAAAGCATTGTTAAAGAAGAAGAAAAATTTTTTTCAGACGACGAAAGCTTTGAAAAAAACCGTCCGCGTGAAATCTACACTTCAAAAGATGTCGACCTTGGCGGAAGAAAATGGCGTTTTGTTTTATTTCCGTCAAAGCAATATCTGTCAGCGCATGCCGATCTAACAGCATGGTCAATGCTGATAGGCGGATTGTTTGTGGTGATTCTGTTACAAAGCTTAATGATGGTTATTATCGGCCGCTCAGCTACGGTTCAGATGCTGGTTGATCAAAAGACTCTTGAATTATCTAAAGCCAATGCTGAACTTGAAAAGCTCACAAAAATAATTTCGCAGGATTTAGCAGAAACACAGCAGGCCTCAAAATTAAAATCTGAGTTCTTAGCAAATATGTCACATGAAATCCGTACACCGATCAACGGTGTTGTCGGCATGGCGGGTTTGCTGCGAGACACCCAGCTTAATCAGGAGCAGCGTGAATGTGTTGAAAATATTCTGACATCAGCCAATTCACTGTTAGGTGTTATTAATGATATTCTGGATTTTTCTAAAATCGAAGCCGGAAAATTAAATTTAGAAATTATCGAATTTGATTTAGAGCGCACGATTCGTGATTCGGTCAAAACGGTCGAGTTTTTAGCACGTCGAAAAAATTTACCTTTAATGTTAGATTTAAGTGAAGTTCCTTCGAAAGTTCTGCGCGGAGATCCAGGCCGAATCGGGCAGATTTTAATTAATTTAATTAATAATGCTGTTAAATTTACTCTGGAAGGAAGAATTATTCTTCGCGTGATCAGAAAACCTGATGATCGTTACCGTTTTGAAATTAAAGATACAGGGATTGGTATTGATCAAAAAGTTATTCACAAAATTTTTGAACCCTTTGACCAGGCCGATATGTCAACGACACGTAAATTCGGTGGAACTGGTTTAGGCCTTTCAATTTCTAAAAATCTGGTGCAGATGATGAACGGAGAAATTGGCGTGAACAGTGCCTTAGGAAAAGGTTCGACTTTTTGGTTTGAAATTAACCTTCCTGAAGGTGAAGCTTCGGTCAATGAGCTGCGCCGTAAAAACCTGGTGCATTCAGATACTGAAACTAAGGGCTTTCGTATTCTTTTAGCTGAAGATAATCACATTAACCAGATGATTGCTGTTAAACAGCTCGAAAAATTAGGATGTTATTGTGACACTGTTGCCAACGGTAAAGAAGCGATCGAAGCTTTAAGAAATATCAGCTACGACATGGTTTTAATGGATTGCCAAATGCCTGAGATGGATGGCTATGAAGCCACACGCCAGATTCGTTCTATGAACGAAGAATTCAGCGACATTCCGATTGTAGCCATGACCGCCAATGCGATGAAGGGTGACCGTGAAAAATGTCTTGAGGCCGGCATGAATGATTACGTCACTAAGCCAATTGCAGTCGGTGATCTTTCTGCGGTGATTGAAACATGGGCGCAAAAGTCCTCTTCGAAAGCCTTGTAATTGCAGGCCTTAGTCTGTATTTACACAGTGAACTGTTAAGAACGTAAATAGACACAACGATAACGTTAAAAACCAACAAACGAGGTCGTTGTGAAGACAGTAACCACCGCACTGGCTCTATTATTTTTTGCCGTAAATTCTTACGCCTTAGACATTAATAAAGTTTCAGTTCAATTGCCGCAATTCAATTTTCAAAACAATAAAGGGTCAGGTGTTTTACAAAAGCTATCCCTTGAAACTGATTGGGGTGTAGATCAAAATTATGTCGCTCCAACAGCAACGGCTTCTACAAAATTCGATATTGCTCGCGAAGGTAAAACTGTTAAATTTGCAATGGCCGCCGTAAACGTGACCATGAAAAATGCAAATGAACTTTTAACAAAGCTTCATTCAGCTGATGTGCAAAAATTAAATGTTGAATTAGCCGCAGGTAATACTCACCAATTTGGTGCAGGTTTAATTGATTTAAGTCACGAATCAACAGGCGATATTCACGCTGAAGGTTTAGCTATGACCTGCCAGCATAAAAAAGGCACAGGCGTAAGTTTTTCAATGATTGTTGATGAGTGTTTAGCTAAATCGACAGCGCACGCTGATATGTTCGAAGTGCCCGATATGGATAGCTTTTTTATCGAATCATTTATTGGTGTACCGATTCAGCCCGAGAGTGACGTTTTACAAACGTTAAAAGAAATGGAATTAGAAATCACGAAAGGTGATTTTGACATGAGCCTAAAAATCAAAGGTATTCCGTTAGTAAAACTAAAAGCCGATGGAAATATCAAAGCTGATATGAATAACAAACGTGCGACCATTCGCATTGATAAAGTAAAACTTGGCTTTGTGGGTGTAACAGATGTCGTGATGAAGCAGCTTAAGAAAAAACTTCCACCAGAAAACTTTCGCGTAGAACCGCCATACATTTACGCCAGCTGGTAATTTGCCAAACCAAGGTCCAGTTCTTCTGGACCTTTCTCAAGTCCAGTCAGGTGTTCTCCGATCCGTTCATTAGTCTAGGAGAACACAACAATGACAAAACAAAATATCACCGCATTTTTCTTTGCTTTAGCCTTAGCATTGAATTTTTCTTTCTCAACAGCCCAAGCCAAAACAGAAGTAGAAGACTTGCCGAATATGTTCAAAATGAACGACTACGTTTATCGTGGCGGTCGTCCGACATTAGCTGGTATGCAACAGCTAAAAAAAATGGGTGTAACAACAATCTTAAACGTTGAAAACGATGAAGAAGCGATTGCTATCGATAAAAAATTAGCAGCTACAGTGGGTTTACGTTGGGTATCAGTTCCCTTTGATACTTTCAAAAAACCAAAAGATGCCAAAGTTGATTACGTTCTTAAAATGTTACAAGACCGAAGCTTAGGGCCAATTTATTTACACTGTAAACATGGTCGTGACCGTACAGGTATGTTAATGGGTTTATACCGCGTTGAAGTAGACGGTTGGTTTCCAAAGACAGCGTACAAAGAAATGAAAGATCGTGGTTTCCGCACGCTGATCTGGACATTAGATAGCTACTATAAAAAAAGATCTGGCTACTAATTATTAAATCATTAAATTTTATTTTAAGATCCTGCAGTTATAATCAATGGCTGCAGGATTATTTTTTTGGTACTGGTTAATACAGCCAATCATATCATTCATAAGCTTTGCATTACTGGCGTAAGCTAGTTCGTAATAATCTTTAAATGTCATAAGCACATCATTACTCATTAAATCACCTGAAGATCCATGAGGCATATCAAAGCTTGTCATAAATAATTCTAAGATATAACGGCTTGTGCGGCCATTGCCTTCAGCAAACGGATGAACGCCCACGTAAAACTTCTGCGCTAAGTAGCCCACTTCCATCGGGGTTAATAGGCGGCCATTCCATAACATATGTTCGCCTTTTAAAGCTTGTGCGAACATCGTGTTGATAAATTTAAAAATGCTATCAACATGTTTGCGGTTAGCACGGGTATCACCTGAATAAATCGCTTCCACGTATTCAACCACATCTTTTTTATCTAACGGTTGGCGTTTCAGCGAATTTTTCACACGTAAGACATTATCTAAATCAGCATCACCAGAATTTTCTGTTAAACCTAGCTCTCTGTATTCAGTATTTATTTCATTTACGATACGCTTTGCTTCTGAAGCTTCAGCGGCTGAATTAAAACTCCACCAGTAGTTATCATGTGCATTTTCTTGTTTAAATAAACCCTCTTGCGGATTCCAAGCGTCATCGCCTTCTTCTTTTGATAGAGTAAAAAATCCGATATGCACTTTTGTTAGATCATCAACGGTAAAACCTTCGCCACGCAAAACTTTTTCGCGCGAACCTTGAAGCTGTTTCATGCCAGCTTCCCAGTTGTCCCAGATCACTGATGAACGCTGCTCTTCTGGTAAAGAATAATCCGAGCGTTTAATCTGGTAGACTTTCGTAATTAAGGTCTTATTTTGGCGGGCGCGTTCGTAATCTGCGCGCACCACAAAGCGCATCGCTTGGTATTCGGTGATTTTATCTAAAGAAAGATGGCCAAAATTATTATTTAAAACTGAACGTACATCGCGGTAAGTTTTTGTTAAAGCACACTCTTTTTCTAATTTAGCTTGGTAAGTTTTAATCTGTTCAGCGGTCATTTTATGACTCTGAGGTAAGGCCTTTTGGGCTAAGCTGCAGGCATCAGAAATAGCCAAAGCTTGGCTTGATAAAACGCTGATAAGACCGGCTAAAATTAAAGAGGCTGTAACAGATGTTTTCATACAAGAATCATATAGCCATTGCCATGCCATAAGATCGAAAATAAGAGGGAATAGAGACCTTAAAAGCGGCTAAGAACTAGCTAGGGTGTCGTTTTTGCGCTTCGGTGAGTGATATAATAAACAGTCGATAAAAGCTGTCTGAAATTTAACGGTTTGGTGATATGGGCATCGCAACCAGCCGCTTTACTTTTCATACGCTCTTCAAGCATAGCGTGGGCGGTAAGGGCAATGATTGGTTTTTTAACTTTTTCAGAACGTAAAATACGGGTTACTTCGTAGCCATCAATTTCAGGCATTTGAATATCCATTAAAATCACATCAAACTCTTGCGTACGCGCTAAGGCTAAAGCTTCGGCGCCATCGTTAGCCACTGTCACCTGGGCTCCGTGATTTGTCAGAATATGTTTAATCAATTCTTGGCTATCTGGAGAATCTTCAGCTAAAAGCACACGTGTATTTGTTAAATCAATAGCCACCGGTGGGTGTGTGTTTTCAGGTATCTGACAGCGGTTTTCATCAGTAGTTACCTGCGCGATAAATTCAAAAACAAAGACCGAACCTTCACCGATTTCAGTGTGAAGAATTTGAATATCACCACCTAAAGCCTGCGCTAAACGTTTTGATAGAGTTAAACCAAGACCAGTGCCGCCGTATTTGCGGGTTGTGCTGTTATCGGCCTGGGTAAACGGGCGAAATAGTTTTTCACTTTGTTCAGGTGTTAATCCAATACCTGTGTCGCGAACAAAAATTTGAAATTTGCAAAGATCATTTCCTAAATTTTCACTTTGAATTTCAACATCTACGCCACCATCTTTTGTGAACTTAATCGCATTACTGATTAAGTTAATTAAAATCTGGCGCACACGAACCGGATCAGATTTAATGCATGTGGGAACTTGATGGCCTAAATTTAAGTTTAAATAAATACTTTTGGCATTTGATTTTTCGCGAAACAGCGCAAACACTTCATACAATAAATGATCAAAAGCCATTTCGGTGTTTTCAACTTCTAAATGCCCTGACTCAACTTTAGATAAATCTAGAATGTCGTCGATAATACGTGAAAGGCTTGCCCCGTTTTTTATGATCATTTGTAAAAAACGATCTTTATCGGCTTCGTCTAACCGGTTTTCTTTCAGAAGTTCTGCAAAACCCATAATTGAAGCCAGCGGCGTTCTGATTTCGTGAGACATGTTAGCTAAAAAAGCAGTCTTTAACTGGTTCGCGCGTTCAGAATCTTCTTTGGCACGGATCAATTCGCTCTTGGCTCTTTTTTCTGAAGTGATGTCGCGGTAGAAAATCGCTAAACCACCATCAGATTTAGGATAAACATTCACCGCAGCCCACACATTGAGCGGTTCATAAAAATCTTCGAACTTTAAGGTGATGCGTTCTTTCATCACACGGTGATAAGATTTATAAAACAGAGTTTCTTTTTCTTTATCTGTCGGAAAAAATAAATCTAAAAGGTTAAGGCCAATTTGTGCCTTTTTTTTTATTTTAGAAATTTTCTCGTGATAAGAATTGATCTGTGTGATGCGCCAGTTTTTATCAAGCGCAATAAAACCTTCATCAACATTTTCAATGATGCTGGCAATTTCATGCTGAGTCTGTTTTGTTTCTTCAATGTCAGTGCTGGTTCCAATCCACGAAGTTATTTTTCCAAATTCATTATGCGTCGGAACAGCGCGGGTTAAAAACCAGCGGTAAACGCCATCATGTCTGCGCAGTTGGTGGGTCACTTCGTAAACTTGGCCTTCAGCCAAAGCCGCTTCCCAAGTGAGTAAAGTTTTGTTTAAACTGCTGGGGTGATGAACCTGGCGCCAGCTATCGATTCCTAAAGACTGCTCAGGTGTAAGGCCTGTGTAAGCATACCATTGCTGGTTAAACCATAATAGTTCGCCCTGCGGATCGGTAATCCATCCTAATTGCGGAACTGAATTGGCTAACGCCGTCAAGTGCGCCGACGTGTAGGTCGTTAATGCTTGGTTCACAAAACCTCGAGTAGAATCAAGGGAATACCACAACCGTATGCCCATGCCTAGAGCAGAATAAATATTTTTTTATCGAGTTAAAAGTCAGTCAAAAAGCGGTGAAAAAATCCGGAATGGCCTTTGCATTTTTTTACAATAGTTTTGCAAAACTACGACAGAAAATTAATAATACCGGAAAGAATTTATGTTAGAAACTCATCTTAAAAAGTCATTTAACCTTCCTCAATTTCGCCGCGGCCAGAAAGAAATTATCGCCGCTGTTCTTGCGAAAAAAGACGCCTTAGCGGTTTTACCCACAGGAGGAGGCAAATCTTTATGTTATCAGTTCCCGGCGACCTACCATCAAAAATTAGTGATTGTGGTGTCTCCGCTGGTGGCCTTGATGAAAGATCAGGTGATGTCTTTAGGTTCAAAAAATGTTAAGGCCGGCTGCCTGTACGCCGGACAAAGCGATGCCGAGAAGCGGCTAATTTTTTCACAGATCAACGAGGGTGGAAGCTACATTTTATATTTATCTCCCGAGCGCGTGCAAAAACCGGGGTTTCAGGAATGGGTAAAAAACCGCGATATCGCCTTATTTGCGGTCGATGAAGCGCACTGTGTTTCGCAGTGGGGCCATGATTTTCGTGAAGAGTATGCCGAACTTAAAATTCTAAAAAAACTTCGTCCGGATGTTCCAATCTTAGCCTTAACCGCGTCCGCAACGCCCACGGTGTTAGATGATATCGCTAAAAATTTACAGCTCGTAAAACCGGAACGTATGGTGCATGGTTTTTATCGTTCAAATCTTTTTTATCAGGTCAGTCACTGTGCTGATGATAAAGAAAAATCACAGATGCTGCTACAAAGTCTAAAGCAGCACACTGAAGGCCGCGTAATTATTTATTGTGGTACACGTAAAGTTACCGAAGACTTAGCGGCTTTTTTAACTGAGCATGTACAACAGGTCGGCTTTTATCATGCAGGGTTAAGCCAAGAACAACGCACCAAAGTTCAAACTGATTATGCCTCGGGAAAATTACGTATTTTGGTTGCAACAAATGCTTTTGGAATGGGAATCGATCAGCCCGATGTGCGCCTAGTTGTTCACTTTCAAATGCCAGCTAACATCGATTCTTTATATCAAGAGATGGGGCGAGCAGGGCGCGACGAAAAACCTTCAACATGTCTACTTTTGTATTCAAAAAAAGATAAAGGTTTACAGTCTTTCTTTATTCAAAGTTCACAGGCCGTAAAAGATATTAAAGATTTACGCTGGAGAAATTTAAATGCGCTGGTGGCCTATTGTGAAGCGGCGGAATGCCGGCACGCTGAAATTCTGACTTATTATAAAGATTCACAGCGCTTAAAAGCCTGTGGTCACTGTGATGTGTGTGATCCCACATCTTCTCGCTTAATCGAAAAACCAGCTGTGGCGGTCATCGTTAAAAAATCTTCAGCTAAAAAAATCGCTGACAGCCCTCTTTCGGATATCGAAGAAAAACGTTTTCAAGTTTTACGAACTTGGCGAAAAGCCAAAGCGCAAGAACTTGATATTCCGGCCTTTGTTGTTTTCGGTGATAAAACACTTTTAGATATAGCAAAGAAAAATCCGCAAAGTATGGCTGAGCTTAAAAACATTTATGGCATTGGCGAAGCTAAGTTAGAAAAATTTGGCTGGGATTTGCTGGCCGAAATGAGTCAGAAATAAAAACAAGATTCAGCTGAATTTTACGGGCATTAGGCCAGATTTTCTAAAACTTTGGTCGTGAATTAGTGTTCCAAATTATGCTTAAAAAATAATCATGTCGATACTGAATGTATATGAAAACAAGATTATTTTTATTAGCGTCTTTGATCGTTCTAACATTTAACTCTCATGAAGCTTCGGCTATGGGCCGCGGAAAACCGGTTGAACCGACTCCAACGCCGACACCATCATCTAAATATAAAGAAGGTGATGTGATCTTTATCCAAAGTCAGACTTCACAAGCAGCCGCTCTTCGTGAAGCCACAGAATCTGTTTGGACTCATGTGGGTCTTTTAATTCAGCGCAGTGGTAAATGGGTTGTGGCTGAAGCGGTGGGTCCGTTAAAAGAAACTCCGCTGGCAGATTTTATAGCGCGTTCAAAAAATAAATCGTACCGTGTGTATCGTT